>CAZQQL010000195.1:0-1510 GCA_964595455.1 uncultured Dehalococcoidaceae bacterium | reverse complement strand
GTGATCATCATGGCCTCGATGTAATCCACGTCATCATGGGCCGACTTTCCCTTTGGCCTGTCCTCGAGGATGACCACATTGTTCTCCAGCGCAGCCGTGTTCCGCGCCTCTTCGTTGGTCGGGTTCTGGGAGAGAAAAAAGGTCTCATAGCCGGAAATGCGGCTGGAGAGGGACGAGTTGACATGGATGCTGAGAAATATGCCGTTTTCATTCTTCTTTAAAAGACGGTTTGCTATCACCGTCCTGGTGGATAGCTCAATGAACCGGTCGTCGTTCCGGGTCATGTAGACGCGCACGCCGGCAAGCCTGGTCCTGATCTTCTTTTCGAGGAACCGGGCGACCTTGAGGGTTATGTCCTTTTCCCGGAGGCCACCCTTCCCGACAGCCCCGGGGTCCTTGCCGCCGTGTCCGGGGTCTATGACGATGAAGCTGATCCTGTCTTTCGATACGGGACGCCGCTTTTCCCGGTCCGGGATTATATCGCCGCCCCTGCGTTCGACGATCAGCGCGTCACCCCTGCGGACAATCCCCAGCTCCGGGTTGAGGCTCCGCACCACCTCCTGTCCCGTGTCGAGGGGAATGAGCACCCGGCCTCCCTGGCGGCGGACCGCGCCGGACGACTTGTACAGGCTGCCGTCAATCAGCATAACCGGCAGCCCCACGCCGTAGGCGGCGTAATGGTTTTTCCGGTACAGCTTGCCCTTCTGGGATATCATGTCAAAGGAGTGCTCGATGCCGCATCGGGGCAGCAGTTCATCGAGGGGCAGGTATTCGCCGCCGCCTACGCGGAGGATTGATATGCTTTCGGATGCGGGCGACACCGGAGCAGCGATACAGATGAGAAGCGCGATGAGCGGAAATATCCTAGGCTTTTTTTTCAAAATAGTACCGCGCGTATGTCCTGATATACTGTATCCCACCGAGAACATAGAAGAGGACGATCAGGAATACCGAGAAGTATTTCAGGGACATGCCCTGCCATTCGTAATCCAGGTTAAGGATATACTCTGTCCCCGCGATGGCTATGCTGTCCGCACTCAGCTTGCCGAGCCAGTTCGGCTTGACTTCGACATCCCTTTTCCTGTACAGGATGATGCCGGCCATGACCGCGAGCGCCTCCCGGACCACCACCAGCACGTACACCCAGAGGGGGAACCCCTTGAACAGCACCAGGGCGGTCATGGCGGTAAGGCCAGCGAACTTGTCAGCCACCGGGTCGAGAAACCGGCCGAGCCTGGTCACCTGGTTCATGAGCCGCGCGAGGACGCCGTCAAAAAAATCAGAAAGTATTATTATGGATACGAGGATGACCTCACAGACGATATAGAACGGATCGCCGGTACGTGATTCTTTATATATGAAGTAACCCAGGAACGGCCCGGCGATAATCCTCGCCACGGTCAGAAGATTCGCAAGGGTCAGCACTTTTTCCCGGAATATTTCACGGACTTCCATAACCGCATATAACCATTGCCTGTAATAATGCACGTGCGCCGGAGGCGATGCCCTT
>CAZQQL010000194.1:0-1660 GCA_964595455.1 uncultured Dehalococcoidaceae bacterium | reverse complement strand
ACCCGCCGCCGTATTCCGGAGCGTACTTGGCGGCGCGCTCCAGGAGACGGCTGTGCAGGTAAAATACGTCGCCGGGATAGGCTTCGCGGCCGGGCGGCCGCCGCAGCAGCAGGGAAAGCTGCCGGTACGCCCAGGCGTGCTTGGAGAGATCATCGTAGACGATGAGCACGTCCTTGCCGTGCTCCATGAACTCTTCGCCCATGGCGCAGCCGGCGTACGGTGCCAGGTACTGGAGGGCGACCGAATCAGCCGCGGAGGCGGAAACAACGATGGTATGGTCCATGGCGCCGTGCTTTTCCAGCATGGAGACGACGCGCGCCACCTGGGAAATTTTCTGGCCGACGGCGACATAGATACAGATAAGGTCGCCGCCGCGCTGGTTGACAATGGCGTCCAGCGCAATCGCGGTCTTGCCGGTGGAGCGGTCCCCGATGATGAGCTCGCGCTGGCCGCGGCCGATGGGGAACATGGCATCCACCGCCTTGATGCCGGTCTGCACCGGGGTATCGACCGGGGCGCGGAGGACGACGTTGGGGGCAACGCGCTCGATGGGCCGGGTGGATTCCGTGATGATGGGCCCCTTGCCGTCAAGCGGACGCCCGAGCGAATCAACAACGCGACCGATCATGGCGTTGCCGACCGGGACTTCCGCGATGCGGCCGGTAGAGCGTACTTCATCGCCTTCCCGGATGCCCCGGTAATCGCCGAGGATGACGGCGGATACGCTGTCTTCTTCCAGGTTCATGGCGATGCCGATGATATCGTTGGGAAACTGGAGGAGTTCGCTGTACTTGGCCGAAGCCAGGCCGTGGATGCGTACGATGCCGTCGCCAACCTCGATGACCGTACCGACATCGACCATCGTCACCGCCGCGCCGAATTGCTGTATCTGCTGTTTCAGAATGGATACGATTTCTTCGCCTCGTGTCGCCACCTGAACTACCTCCGTTTCTCGCCGCTGGCAAGTTGTCGTTTCAGAGCCGCCAGCTTGCTCCGGGTGCTGCCGTCAAGCAGCTTGCCGCCCACCCTGACGACCATGCCGCCGAGGATGTCCGGATCGACAGCGGGCTCGAGCTCAACCGTCTTCTTCATCAGCCCGCCGATTTCTACATTCAGTTTCTTCTGTTCCTTTTCATCGATGGGAACAGCCGTGATGACGCTGCCGCTGGCAATACCGCGTGACTCATCGAGCAGCCTGTCAAATTCGTTCGATATCTCGCTGAGCAGGCGGATAGTACCGCGGGACACCAGCAGTCCGATGAGGTTCATCACCATCGGACTGACGTCGCGGGTCGCCCGGGCGAGCATATCGTCTTTCTGCTGCCGGCTGACGGCGGGATTTTCCAGCACGTCGAGGACGGCTTTGTCACCGGCGGCCAGCGCCATAGACTGGAGATCAGCCTGCCAGGCATCGGCCTGCTGCTGCTCCTGCGCCAGTTCGAACATGGCCTGGGCGTAACGACGCGCCTGAATGGTATCCGCCATGGTCCCGCCTGTTACTCCCTGTAGCTTTCTTCCAGGACTTTATCGATGAGGTCCCGGTGTTTTTCCTTGTCGAGTGATTCTTCGATCACCTTCCCGGCAGCCAGCACGGTGAGGTCCGCAAATTCACGCCGGACGCCGTTGATGGCCTCGTCCCGTTCCATCTGGATCTCATGGC
>CAZQQL010000193.1:0-1687 GCA_964595455.1 uncultured Dehalococcoidaceae bacterium | reverse complement strand
CCCTACGAATGGCGGGAAAATACCCCGGACATGCCGTGGCGCGTCGCCGTCCTGGATTGCGGCCTCAAGTATAACATCCTCCGCCTGCTTAACCGGCACGGCTGCCGCGTGACCGTCGTTCCCTGCACGACACCGGCGAAAGAGATACTCAAACTAGAGCCGGACGGCATTCTGCTCTCTCCCGGCCCCGGCGACCCCGATCTCCCGGTCATGGACGGCATCGTGGCAACGGTCCGGGAACTGGCGGAGAAGAAACCGGTCATGGGCATCTGCTTCGGCAACCAGCTTATCAACCGGGCCTTCGGCGGCAATCATTTCAAGTTGAAGTTCGGACACCGCGGCGGGAACCACCCGGTGCGGGAACTCGCCACCGGCCAGGTACACATCACCGCCCAGAACCACGGCTACGCCGTGGACCCGGATTCGGTCGGCAGGGAACTGGAAATTACCCATATCAACCTGAACGACGGCACGGTGGAAGGCCTCCGGCACAGGACGCTGCCCGTTTTCTCCATCCAGTACCACTCGGAAGCATCGCCGGGGCCGCTGGACAACGTGTATTTGTTCCGTAAGTTCGTGGAGAGCGTGCAGCAGAGCCGGGACCAGGAATGAGTCATGCCGGAAGAAATGGATGGCAGGCTGAGAAAGGAACTCGAGGACATACTGCAGGAGGGAGAGGGGCGTATGGCGCCGTGCCGGTACTACCGGCTCGTACCGCCGCCCGGCTGCATCCTGGGGTGGGACATCTCGCAGTGCAATTTTTGTTCTTTCTACCGGCCGGTGGAGGGGATGGAAAAAGAGGAAGGCCGTGAGTAAATCTCCCTTGATCCCTCCTTACGAAGGAGGACACTCCATCGGGCTTGCCGAGAATCTCCGGCGGGAACAAGAGTTTTGTCTCTCCGTCCATAAAGAGAGACCGAGAGAGATTTGGACCAGACCACAAACCAGAACTAAAGGGAAACATCATGACGGACAAACCATCTAAAGTACTCATCATCGGCTCAGGCCCCATCATCATCGGGCAGGCGGCGGAATTCGATTACGCCGGTACGCAGGCCTGCAAGGCCATGAGGGAAGAGGGGGTTATATCTGTGCTGGTGAATTCCAACCCCGCCACCATCATGACCGATGAAGACGTGGCGGACGTTGTCTACATCGAGCCCCTGACCGTCGAGATGATCACCCGCATCATCGAACGCGAACGCCCGGACGGCCTGCTGCCTACCCTGGGCGGCCAGACCGGTCTGACCCTGGCCCATGAACTGGCCGATGCCGGCGTTCTTGACAAATACAACGTTCGCAGTCTCGGCACTTCCATCGATACCATCCGCAAGGCCTCCAACCGCGAGTTGTTCAAGAAGCTGATGACGGAGATCGGCGAGCCGATGCTGGAGGGCTGCACCGTCAATACACTGGCGGAAGCCAAAAAATCAGCTAAAGAACTCGGACTGCCGCTCATCATCCGCCCCTCGTTCACGCTCGGCGGCACCGGCGGGGGCGTGGCCTTTACCATGGACGAACTCGCGGAGAAAGCGGCCATCGGGCTGGCGGCCAGCCCCATTCACCAGATTCTGCTCGAACAATGGGTCGGCGGCTGGAAGGAAATCGAGTACGAGGTCATGCGGGACGCCGCCAACACCTGCATTACCGTCTGTAACATGGAAAACCTGGACCCCATGGGCGTCCA
>CAZQQL010000192.1:0-1701 GCA_964595455.1 uncultured Dehalococcoidaceae bacterium | reverse complement strand
GAACCCGCTGCCGCCGTGCCCGAACATGAAGCCGTCATCCAGCCCGACCTTCGCCCGCTCCCGCATGAGCTTCCTCAGGTCATCATCGTTCAAGCCCAGGCCCCGGCAGTCCAGCCAGAGCAAATAGGTCCCCTGCGGCTTGATGGGGATGATTTGTGGGATACGCTCCAGGAAGAAAGCGAGGGTGAAATCGAGGTTGGCCTGGAGGTAGTCCCGCAACTGGGCCAGCCACTCGTCGCCGTAGCGGTAGGCGGCCTCCAGTGCGGTCAAAGCAAAGAGGTTCGGACCGGGCATGACGCCCTGCCTTACGGTATTGAAGGCGTCCCGAATCTGCTTGTTGGGAATGATGATGGTGGACACGCCGAGTCCTGCCAGGTTGAAGGTCTTGCTCGGGGCCATGCAGACGATGCTGTGCTGCGCAAACTCCCCGGACATGGCAGCGAACGGCGTGTGGACGTAACCTTTGTAGAGCAGCTCGCAGTGAATCTCGTCGGAGATCACCACAGCGTTGTTACGGAGGGCGATGCTCCCTGCCTTCGTCATTTCCTCGCGGTTCCAGAGCCGCCCGATCGGGTTATGCGGGTTGCAGACAACGATGGCCTTGACGCGTCCCGGCGAATCGTGCATGCCCTGCCTCGGCCCGAAGCAGCGTTCCAGGTCCTCGTAATCCATGTGGTACCGGCCGTTTTCCAGCTTCAGGGCGTTGGTGACCACCTGGCAGCCGCTCTGCTTCACCGAGGGAAAGAAGGGGTAGTAGACCGGTTCCTGGAGGATAATCTCATCGCCGGGGCGGGTCAGCGCCCGGATGGCCACATTCAGCGCCGGAATGACGCCGGGCGTCAGGACGATCCAATCCTTTTCGATCTTCCAGTTAAAGACGCGCTGCATGCGGTCGATAATAGCCTGTGTGAGGCTCTCGCTGGTCTGGGTGTACCCGTAGAAGGGATGAGCGGCGCGCTCCTTGAGGGCCTCGACGATGGGTTCCGCCGTGGGAAAGTCCATGTCCGCCACCCACATGGGGATGACGTCATCGCTGCCGAAGAGAAACTTGACGCCGTCCCACTTGGCGCTGCAGGTGTTCTTGCGAGAGTGTACGCAGTCGAAGTCATAAATCATATAAGCTCCCGACGGATGAAAGGTTATCCCCTATTGTAGTATTCCCCGCCTGATAAAAACAAAAAATCGTTGACGCTTTCCCTGGGGTTCACTATAATACGTGCAATATACCCGCCGTACGCGGGCAAGAACTACGGGAGGCAAAATGGAACTCAAAGATTACTTACTCATGGAACTCAGCGGCCTCGAGCGGAACATCAAGCGAACGACTGATAAACTGACCGACGCCGAGATAGCCTGGCGGCCGGCCTGCGGCTGCAACTCCATCGGCCTCATCCTGTACCATGTCGCCCGGTCACAGGACGGCTTCGTGAACCGGACGTTCAAGAACACGACCGAGGTCTGGGAAAACGGCACGTGGTGGGAAAAACTGAACATGCCTAAGGACGAAGCCGGCGCCCACTATACCACCGAGCAGGTCAACGCATTCCCGGTGCCCAAACTCAAGCCGCTCATGGAATACTGGGCAGCAGTCCAGAAAATGACCGCGGAGTACGCCGGGACGCTGAAGGCGGCGGACTTCGACAAGAGTTACGAACTGGGCGGGCCGTTCGGGGCGATGCCGGCGGCGGCGATATGGTCGCT
>CAZQQL010000191.1:0-1747 GCA_964595455.1 uncultured Dehalococcoidaceae bacterium | reverse complement strand
TGCTCTCAAAGTCCGCTCATGGTGAGCCTGTCGAACCATCGCTCTTCGACCGCAAGCTAAAACGAAGCCCCCGGCAGATGCTGGGGGCTTCTTCCTGCCAATCTCTTAATACCGCACGTGGTTCGGTACCACGTTCCTGTACTTCTTCACGAGCTTGTCCCAGTTGGCGGGCAGTTCGATCTTCAGGATTTCCGCCTTGCCCGGCGTCGGGCCGCCGCCGATGGCATGCGCGATGAACGAACCTGCCCCACCCGCCACGATGACCCGGATGACCCTGGTATCATTGATGAGGCGCACCGTATCTCCCTCGCGGGCGTTGACCCTGCCCTTGAACAGCTTGGGATTTGCCTGGCCGATGGACAGTCCCCGGTGAGCTGCGGGCACCCTGGCATACTCTGATATGAATTCCCGGATGTCCTGCTTCGTCCACCCGAAAGAAGCCAGCGTTTTGGCGTGGAGCGGCGGGAAGATAATGGAATAAACCATGCCCGGCACGATATTGTTCCTCACCGAATGCAGGATGCCGTTCTCGTCATTGCTGCCCGGGTAATGCTGGATGTAGGACTGCGGGAATGACAACATCAGGGTATTGTCATCGCGGGTGAACCCGTACTCGGTATGGAGCGGCTCCCACGGGCTTTCTTCTTCGTTCTCCGCCATCACCATGGTGTACTTCATGGGATTGCCCATGGTCCCCATGTCCTCGATGCCCTTGCGGATGCCGCCGATGTTCTTGATAATGAGCCCCATGGCGCGCCCGATAGTTGCATTGGCGATATTGCCCGGACTCAACGTACCGGAACCGCAGTTGAGATTGATGTCCCGGCGGACGGGCCCGTTGACCAGCCAGAACGGCGACCATGACCCTGTACTCACCCCGAAGGTGCAAAATCCCAGGAATCCCATCTCGGAATCGAGCAGTAGTTTCGTGCCGGTTGTCAGCAGCGGCAAATACGTAGGAAGGGCGCCGGCCATGACCGCGTTGATTGCTATCTTCTCAACGGTGACCTTACCCATGCGGGGCAGGAGCTTGCCGAGCATCGTGTCCGGGGTAAGGTCCGTGCCGGTCAGCATCTCGGCTACTTTTTCCTCGGTCGGAGGGATGATCGGGAAACCGTCCGTCCATCCCCGCTGGTAGTAGAAACGGTTGACATCGTCCAGGCTGCCCTTGAACACGATGCGGGCAACTTTATCCACCTGTTTCGGCTGCGGAGACCGTTCCGCCTCCGTCAGCGGGGATATCATCGCCTGGATTATTTCGTCGATCGCCGCCTTCGTTCCCTTTTCTATAATGTCCATCAGCGTTGATTCCGCCGGGACGGTCGTCGGTACGAACCTTACCCCGGGCATTGCCCGGCTGGAAGCAGCGGAATGCGCGTCTTCTATAAAACCATCACTGATTAACACAACCGCCGGGATACCGCGCTCCTCGGCGGAAATACCATCGTACACACTGTACTTGGTGCAGGACCCTCAGTCTCCGTAAGCAAAGACCACCGTATCCAGCTCCTTGAGCCAGCCCTCGAACTTCTCTTTACCGCGGGAATCTATTTCCGGGTTGTTCATCTCGGTTTCCGCGTACCAGGAGAACTTCGCCGTGGGGAAGCGCTGCTTCAATTCCTTTTCCAGGACTTCCAGGATGGGACGGGAAGCCCGCTTCCAGATATGAAACAGACCGATGGTCTTTCCGGCGAGTTCCGCCGGTCGTGCTGCGGTCAACCCGCGCGGGCTGACCGGATCAGCTTCA
>CAZQQL010000190.1:0-1766 GCA_964595455.1 uncultured Dehalococcoidaceae bacterium | reverse complement strand
CGAGAACGATTTCAGCATCGACCGTTTCCTGGCGAGCGCCGAATGCCGCCGCAAACAGTGGCAGGTCTTCGGGGAAGGGTTCCTTGGCGCAAATGCCGAACCCAACGCCGCCCACGTTGCCGTCACCGAACTCTACCGCCTCGGCAGGCTCGACTGCGTCATTACCCAGAACATCGATAACCTCCACCAGAGGGCCGGTCTCCCGGATGACATCGTCTTCGAGCTGCACGGCAACATGCGGCGGGCGATATGCCTGAACTGTGGGAGGCCGTTTTCTTTCGATGAAATCGCGGTCCGCCTCAAGGCCGGCGAGCAGATACCGGACTGCCCGGTCTGTCACGGCATTCTCAAACCGGACGTCGTCATGTTCGGCGAACAGTTGCCGGAGAAAACGCTCCAAGAAGCCAGCCGCCGTTCTGCGAACGCCGACCTCTTCATCGTCATCGGCTCGACGCTTACCGTCTACCCGGCGGCTTATATGCCGGTTTACGCGGTGCGGAGCGGCGCGAAACTCGTTATTATCAATCTCGGCGAGACCCCGATGGACCGGGAGGCCGAGGTCTGCATCCAGGGGCGGGCCGGCGAGACGATGGCTGCTATCCTCGCCGCGGTCACCAGGGATAGCAGCATGAACACTGATCCACCGGAAAAATGAACCGGTGGTATGGAAGGACAGTATGAATTCCCAGCAGAACGAACAGAATATTCGACCCGAGCAGGTTGAAATGGCGCTTAACGAACATCCGGACATCAAGGAAGTTTCCGTCATCAGCATCGCCAACCAGCCCCAGGACCGCCGGCTGCGCGCGATCATCGTTCCCATGAAGGAAGATACGCTCACGGAAGATGACGTTATAGACTGGTGCCGGGAGAAGCTCGGGGAAGCCGCCTGCCCTCAGTCCGTCATCTTCGTCCATTCACTGCCAAGAAACGGGGTAGGTAAACTGTCCATGCGTGACATTAAAAGCAAGTGGGGCAATCCCTTCGGGTAAGCGAGGGGTCCGGCCCCGGTTTTCAGGCCGCCACGCGGGCGATCAACCGGCCTACCGCCCTCGCCACGGCCACTTTTACAGGATGAGCTTCATGAGCGATGAAGAAACTGCAGCGCTTGTCCAGCCAGCCCTGCTTTTTCCAGTACTGATAATCTATCGTCTCAGGATCTCCACTACTCCAACTGGTTTGCACTATCTTGAAAAACATCAAAGAAATGAAAGAAGGGTTCATGAAGCTCTTTTTCTTCAGGGCGGTAAAAATGCGTACCGCTATGGAGCGTAGTTCATTGCCGTAAAGGTCCGCTATCGTCTCCCGGTCCATCAGCGCATGGGTCTTGAACCCTGATTTACCGATAATATGGAACCCCCAGGTCCTCAACGCCGTGTCCATCGTCCTCAGGGCATGGCTGCACCTCGAACTGCCGACAGTTGCCAGGAGGAAGGCGGATTTCCCTCCAAACTCCGGGCGATGACAGACGTGCGCCAGCCTGTCTATCCAGTTCTTCATGACCCCGTTGACATCATCCACATAGACCGGACTGGCCAGCAGCAGTGCGTCGGCTTCCTTTACGCGGGCCTTTATTTCGCGCATGTCATCCTTGATCGGACAGAAGTCATCACCGCGATCGAAGCAGATGCGGCAACCGCGACAGGGTTCGATATGCAAGTCTCCGAGCCGGACAACATGGATCTGGAACCCGGCATCCTTGCCAGCTTTCTGTTTCAGTTCCTCAACGAGAATGTCGATAACCCGTTCAGTGTTACCGTTCTTTC
>CAZQQL010000189.1:0-1766 GCA_964595455.1 uncultured Dehalococcoidaceae bacterium | reverse complement strand
ATAACTGCGGCACCATCCTCTGGGCGGCCGTCTACGGCAAGGACGCCGAGATCGGCGTGCCTCCGTTCCTCATGTACGCCAAGGAACTCACCATCACCTCGACCTTCGTGTCACCCTACTCCTTCCCGCGGGCGCTCAGCCTCCTTTCCAAACTGGAGGTCAAACCGCTCATCACGAATATCATCGCTCTCAAGGACATAAAGTCGGCTTTTGAACTGCATAAAACAGGTAAGTCGATAAAGATACTCATCAAACCCTGATAATTACACCCGGAACAGGTTTCCGGTCCATCATCAACAGGAGGACATGTATGGCTGACCCTAAAGAAGTCAAACGATTACAGACACTGGCGTACGAGATGCGCAAGAAACTGATCAATCTGTGCGGTCACTACGAAGGCCCCGTCCACATCGGCGGCGACCTTTCCATGACGGACCTGCTCATCGGGCTGTTTCATCACGGCCTGAACGTCGATTCGAACAATATCAAGAACCCGAAACGCGACCGCTTCCTCTTGAGCAAGGGACACGGCGCCGTCTGTATGTACATCGCCATGTCGCTGAAAGGCTTCTTCGATTACGACAAGATCTACCAGACCTACGGCAAGCTGGACAGCGCCTACGGCATGCACCCCTGCAAGATCCAGCTTCCCGGCGTGGAATGCTCCACCGGCTCGCTGGGCCAGGGCCTGGCTATCGCCGTTGGTATGGCATTCTCCGCCCGTTACAAGAAGGAGGACCACCGGGTCTTCTGCATGATGGGCGACGGTGAGTCCTGTGAAGGCGAGGTCTGGGAAGCCGCCAATACCGCCGGCTCCTACAGGCTGGGCAACCTCGTGGGCGTCATCGACCGCAACAAGCAGCTCATGACCAGCTACGACGGCGACTATATGAACCTCGAACCCTACGCGGACAAGTGGCGGGCCTTCAACTGGAACGTGGTCGAAATTGACGGCCATGACATGAACCAGATCGTCGACGCGCTTGATAACCTCCCCCCGGTGTCCAGCAACAAACCCACAGCCATCGTCGCCAGCACCACCAAAGGCAAGTGCGTTTCGTTCATGGAGAAAGACCTCGGCTGGCATGCCGGTGCGTTGAGTAAAGCAGACATGGAAAAAGCGCTGGCCGATATCGAAGCCGCTTACGCCAGAACAGGAGGCCATTAATGGTTAAGGTAACCTTCAATTTCGCTCAATTTTTATCCGCCCGCTCGGTAGCCGGCGATACCATCATCGAACTCGGTGAAAAGTACAACAATGTCTGGGCCATCACCGCCGATACCGGCGGCGCCCTCAAGGAATACAAGAAGAAGTTCCCGGAGCGGTACATCGACGTTGGCGTCGCTGAGCAGAACCTGGCCGGCATCGCTGCCGGTCTGGCGCTGGAAGGCAATATCCCCTTCATCTTTGGCATGATCCCGTTCATGGTCATGCGAGCCTGCGAACAAAACCGCACGGCCATCTGCTACCAGGACCTCCCGGTACGCTTCATCGGCACCGGCGGCGGCTTGACCTCCGACGGCGGCTCCACGCACAACGCCATGGAAGACATCGGCATCATGAAATCGCTGGTCAACATGACCGTCCTCTCCATCGGCGACCCCAATATGGTCCGCGATATCATGCTCCTCGCCATGGACCACCCGCATCCCCTCTATCTCCGCCTCGCCCAGGGCAAAAAGGACCGCATGCTCTATGAGCCGGGCAAGTACGAATACAAGATCGGCATGGGCCTGACCGCCCGTGAAGGCAAGGACGCCACCAT
>CAZQQL010000188.1:0-1780 GCA_964595455.1 uncultured Dehalococcoidaceae bacterium | reverse complement strand
AAGACGTAAGGAGTACGCGAGTGGCACAATACGCAGATATTATCGAAATAGTGGCACCGAGCGCGGCACAAGCCGGCAGCCGGGTGGATATCACGGTCAGGATCAGGAACACCCACTCGGCCCCTATCGGTATCATGGCCGGCGGCGCTCTGGAATACGGCGTTTCACCCTGGCCGGGAATTACTTTCCCCTCGTCCAGCGCCAACGTCGATGCCGGTGCGACTTACTCGTTTACCGGCTACTTCACCATGCCGGATAAAAAGGTAACCATCCATGCCTACAGCTACTGGTACGGGGCGGACAGCTCATGGCATTTCGATGATGAAATGACGAAAGTAGTTAACCTGGCTGAGGTGGTCGCATCGCAGTTCGGGTCTATTGAAATTTTGAGCTACGAAAGGAGGCTATAACATGGGCGCAGTATTCATTCCATCCGAGTTCGGGCTGGTTTTCGTCCCGCTGGCTAACGTGCAGGTAAAGGCCGGAGACAAGCTCCGCATAACCTGCCGTTACACCCACCGCGGCAAGGCGGAGAGCGTGCCGCTCTATGCGGCCATCGGCAACTCCGGCTGGGCCGGTTTCGACGAGGTGCTGAACGCCAGCAAGACCATCAACGTCCCCGAGGACGCGGTCTGGCAGACACGTGATGACTACGTGGACATCACCATCACCACGGCGATTTCGTCCGGTCTTTACGACCTGTATGCCAAGATCGGCGGCACCATCCCGAAGGTCATCTCGCCGACCCTGCATGACGTGGTCGAGGTGCTGGTCACCGGCAACTCCGAGTTCGGGGAAATAACCATCAACAGCTATGCGAAGGTGTAAGCAGGATGATCAGCAGTCTTGAGGTATACCGGCCGGGTATCGGCTGGCTCCAGGGTGAGCCGGAGCGGGTTATCCTGTCTCCCGGCGATGTCCTGCGGGTCAGTGCCAACGTGCCTTACCGCGGTCCGGCGCAGACCTTTACCCTGTACGCGAGTATCGGCCAGCGAAACCTTTTCGGCTTCGACGAGATCCTGGTAGCCAAAACGGCGCTGCCGTGTCCCGAATCGCCGGACAAATACACTTCCGTCTCCGGCGTGGTGGACATCGAGATTATCGGATCCGGCTTTGCCGGTATCGGTGGTATCTCGCCCGGCGTCAACTACGACCTTTACATCAAGGTCGAGGAACAACCGGAGGTCTGGGCCGGCATAGACAACATCATCGACATCGCCGGTGAAAGCGATGGCGGCTCTGACCTGACCGGTATGCTCGGCATGATGATGCCGCTCATGATGCTCGGGATGGTCATGCCGATGGTCTCGGAAGGGATGGAGGAGTAATGACCAGGGCGTACCTGGAGCCGGAAGAGGTCGAGAGGCTGGAGCGGGCCGCTGAATACCTGCGGGACCGGTTGCTGATTCGCTTGCTGTTTCACCTCGGCTGCCGCGTCTCCGAGGCGCTTGGAATCAAGGCTGGCGATATCGATTTCAAGCAGGGACTGGTGACCATCCAGCATCTGAAGCAAAGGATAAAGTTTTCCTGTCCGGAGTGCGGCTCCAGGTTGGGCAAGGGACACAAATTCTGCCCTGTCTGCGGTCTTAAGGTGGAAAAGGCGGTGGCTGACGAGAAAGAGCACCGCAAGTTCCGTGTCCTTCCACTGGACAAGGAAACCCTGAAGATGCTGAAGGAATACCTGGGACGTGGCGGAGCCGATGCCAAAACCAAGCTGATATTTGGTCTGAGCCGTCACCGGGCCTGGCAGATCGTCAAGGAATGCGCCGAGAAAGCCCGG
>CAZQQL010000187.1:0-1790 GCA_964595455.1 uncultured Dehalococcoidaceae bacterium | reverse complement strand
GGTGCTGCTCGTCCACCACGGCCAGGCCGAGCCGGGCGAAAGCGACGTCCTTCTGCACAAGGGCGTGCGTCCCGACGATGATGTCCACCTCGCCGTTCTCTATCTTCTCCCGCAGTCCGCGCTTGCCGGCCTGCTTGATGTCCCCGATGAGCAGCGCCACGTTCAGGGGACGATCGAGAATGCCGGTATACTTCCGGAGGTAGCCTTCGCCGGACTCTTCGCCCATGTTTCTCATGAGACCACATATCGTCTGGTAATGCTGCTCGGCGAGGATTTCCGTGGGAGCCATAAACGCCGCCTGGAATCCGTTCCCGACCGTTACCAGCAGCGCCGAGGTGGCGATGACCGTCTTGCCGCTGCCCACCTCGCCCTGAAGGAGCCGGGACATCGGCAGCGGTCGGGCCAGGTCAGCGAGTATCTCATCGAGCACTTTCTTTTGGGCTCTGGTCAAGGTGTACGGCAGCGATGCCAGGAACTTCTCCAGCACCGGCTCGTCCGTGTTCAGGGCCTGGCCGGGCCGCGATTTCTGCCACCTGCGCTTCTTGTCCATGACGCCGAGCTGGAGCAGGAACAGCTCATCGAAGGCCAGCCGCACCCGAGCCCTGTCCTTTTTAAGGAGGTCGTCCGGGTAGTGGGCCTGACGTATGGCTTCCGGCAGTTCCGGGTAGCCGAGGCGCTGCCGCAGGTAGTCCGGCAGGAAGTCGGGGAGGCGCGGCGCCCACTCGTCCACGAAGTCCTTCATCAGCTTTCTCACCTGCCGGGGGCGGAGCCCCTGGGTGAGGGAATAGACCGGCACCAGACGTCCGGTGTGGATGGTCTCCTTGCCGTCCATGGCTTCCCATTCCGGCGACTGGAAGACGTGCTGCCCGCGGAAGAGATTGACCTTGCCGCTGAGCAGGATGCGGGAGTTGGTGGACATCGTCCGGGCCAGGTACGGCTGATTGAACCAGATGACGCGCATGTTGCCTGTTTCATCCCCGACGATAGCCTCCGTGCTCTTGCGTCCGCCGGGCTTCGTCTCCTTGGCCTCCCAGACGGTGGCGATGATGGTCTGGTCTTCGCCGGGGACTAGGTCGGCGATCTTCTTGAGCTGCGAGTAGTCCAGATGGCGGTGGGGGAAGAAATAGAGGAGGTCGCGGACGGTCTGGACGCCCAACTTACCGAACCTCTTGCCGATGACCTCGCTGATGCCCTTGACAACGGTCACCGGGGCGTCCAGTACCTGTTCTACTTTCGGATTTACAGCAGGCGTCTCCGCCTCGGGTTTCTTCCGGGGTTTGACCGGCTTGGGTTTTTGGGGAGCCGCCTCACCCCCTGTCCCCCTCTCCGTTGACGGAGAGGGGGAACGAGAGCGGGCTGGTTTAGCGGGTTCCGCGAGGTAAGCCACGGCCTGTTCCGCCCATTCCTGGCGTTTTTTACGGCTCAGGGCGGCGTAATCAGGCTGGAAGAGTGTGCGGAACTGTTTGACGGCGGCCGGTGATGGTAGAGATTTCGATGCCAGGCTAATCCAGTTTTCCAGGAACCGGTCCAGCCCGCCGATGACGGCGCCGTTATCGTAGCCGCGCTGTTTTTCAACGTCCAGTATCTTGCGGATGGCGCCGGTATCCATAGCCCATTATAGACATTTTGTGCGCCGGAACGCACGTTGGACGCGCTAGCAAATTCCCTGGTGACTGGGTCCCGTTTTCCAACGGGATGGACTCCTCAACAAAGCGGGCTTCGCCGAAGCTCGGTCCGCCCTTCTTTCCGATTTTTGGTTTCTAGTCTTTTTCCTGACTACATATCGCCGA
>CAZQQL010000186.1:0-1936 GCA_964595455.1 uncultured Dehalococcoidaceae bacterium | reverse complement strand
TCGGCGCCAAGGGCCGCGATCCAGAATCCAAACTCATGATATCTCCCCGTTATACCAAGACCCACAGCTATGTCGTCGATTATGAAAAAATAGGTAAACCGAAGGAAGATGAAGTCCTCAATAACGTCGTCATCAGGGTCTGGGGCAGCACCTTCAAGCCCGCTCTGAAGAAAGAATGCAAACGGCTCGGCGTGCAGATCTTCGACCGTGTTATGGCCACCGCGCTCCTCACGGAAAACGGCGTCCAGGGCGGCCGCGTCGTCGGCGCGATGGGCTTCAGCGTACGCACCGGCGAAGTCTTTGTCTTCAAATCAAAAGCCACCATTATGGCTACCGCCGGCGGCGGCGGCCTTTACACCTTCAGTTCCGAACTCTGCGGTCTTTCTTACATGGGTTCCCGTAACTCCACCGGCGAAGGCATCGTCATGGCCTGGAACGCCGGGGCGGAACTGGCCAACATGGAGGCCTCCGGCGTGCTCGGCATTGCTTCCGGTTTCAAGCACAAGTGGTATTCCGGCGCCGGTGACGCCAGCTATGAAAACGTCCCGCTGGTTGATGCCAACGGCAAGCGTCTGCCCCTGCCTACCCAGGGCTGGGAAGACTGGGGCGCCATGGTCGGCATGCCGGGCAGTGATGATAAACTGCGTGAAGCCGTCATGAAAGGCCAGTACGAACTGCCCTTCTACGGCGACTTCCCCGCCATGAGCGACGTGGAACGCCGGGCCACCTGGGACCTGATGCTCAAGGAAGAGTCCACTACCAAAATCATCATGGACCAGTACAACAAGCACGGGTACGACGGCAGTCGCGACCTGCTGCAAAGCTACAAATTTATTGAAGGCAAGAGCCTTCCGCAATGGGGCGAAGGCGGCCATGGCGGCGCCCTTATCGTGGACTGGAACCTCAAGACCACTCTCGACGGCCTCTATGCCGCCGGCGGCTCCATGGTCTCCGCGGAAGACCACAGCTACTGCGCTGCTACCGGCCGTTATGCCGGCCGCAAAGCCGTCGATTATGCTAGGACGGCCCAGCAGGGTACGGTCTCCCGCGATCAGGTCGAAAAGGAAAAAGCCCGCATCCTGGCCCCGACCAAGCGGACCAGCGGCATCGAATGGAAAGAACTCAACGTCGGCATCAACAAGGTCATGCAGTACTACGTCAGCGAATTCCGGACGGAAAGACTGTTCAACATGGCCCTGCAGGCGCTGGACAAGATTGAAAAAGAACACGTGCCGAACCTCTATGCCATGGACCCGCATAAACTGATGCGCAGCCTGGAAGACGTCAGCATCCTGAACGTGGCCAGGATAATGGTCACGGCAATGAAGAACCACAAGTCCAGCAATCAGAGATTGAACCTTATGAGGATAGATTATCCTCAGTTGGATCGACCTGAAGACTATAAGTTCTCCACCATCAAACAGGTCAACGGGAAACCCGTTTTCGGCTCTCTGCCAATGGTCTTCTGGGGCAACATGAAAGAACAGTATGAAGCCCATAACAAAGACTATTCCGGCGTGTATAAAGGGAAATAGGAACACCGGTCGAGTGTGCCAGGGGTAAAAAACCGAAAACGTAACTATAGGAGAAGATAATGGCTACAGAAAAAATCAAAGCAATACCGAACCCCCAGACCCCGAACCAGCCGGTGCTCTTTACCGATAAGTGCAACGGCTGCAACCACTGTGTCGAGGTCTGCCAGGTAGACGTCTATATACCCAACCCGGTCAAAGGCAAGTCCCCCATCATCCTGCATCCGGAAGAGTGCTGGTACTGCGGGTGCTGCGTCAATGATTGCCCGCGCCCCGGTGCCATAGAGTTCAACTGGCCGCTCCAGGCACGAGGTTACTGGATGAACAAGGCTACCGGAGAAGTCCACCAGATCTAACTTCTACCCGGTAATCAACGCTGTTCAGGATAGGGGTGGAGGCGTGCG
>CAZQQL010000185.1:0-2083 GCA_964595455.1 uncultured Dehalococcoidaceae bacterium | reverse complement strand
TCCAAGTCCGTGTTCCGCGAGCCGTTCCTGCCGCTGGTTCCCGGTTTCCGGCATGTCCCGTACGGTAATGCCGGGGTACTGGAAGCTGAGATAGCTTCTTCGCAATTCACCGGTGACGACATAGCTGCGGTCATCCTGGAGCCTATCCAAGGCGAAGGCGGCATTATCATCCCCCCGAAAGACTATTTCCGCCAGGTCCGGGACATCTGCGACCGCTACGGCGTTCTGCTCATCGCTGATGAGGTGCAAACCGGCCTGGGCAGGACGGGTAAACTATTCGGTATGGAGCATTACGGGGTCACTCCGGACATCATGTGTCTTGCCAAACCCCTGGGAGGCGGTGTCATGCCTATCGGTGCGTTCATCTCGACCGAGGAGATCTGGCAGGAAATGATGCCGAACCCGTTCCTGCATACCACGACATTCGGCGGAAATCCGCTGGCCTGCGCCGCCGCCATCGCGGCTATTAATGTCACCCTGGAGGAGAAACTGCCGGAGCAATCGGCGGAAAAGGGTGACTACTTCCTCCCGAAGCTCACCAGCTTGATGAGCAACTACAAGAACATCTGCAAAGAAGCCCGCGGACGGGGCCTGATGATCGGTATGGAATTCACCTCTAACGAGGCGGGTTATGACGTGGCGAAAGGGCTCTTTGAAAACGGCGTCCTGGTGGCCGGCACGCTGATCAACGCCAAGACCATCCGCATCGAGCCGCCGCTGGTCATCTCTTACGCTGAACTCGATAGAGTCCTGGAAGTGCTGGATAAGGTATTTGCGGACGTTTCGAGGAAATTCAGGGAAGCTTGTTCCTAAAACCGGGATAAGGCACGAAAATGAAATCCGCATTGCCCTGGGGATTATCGTCCGTCAGTCCACCTGAAGACGCCGATGTAATCATCCTTGGAACCCCTTTCGATGGTGCGGTCAGCGCCAAAAAGGGAGCTGCCGCTGCGCCGGACCGCCTCCGGGAACTCTCCAGGATACTGCCTCTCGTAACAGAGGAGGGCCTGGTATTCAGCGGTTTGAGAATACGGGATGCAGGTGACGTGCCGCCTCATCTGGATTGGCCGAAATACTTCGAGCAGGTCGAGCAGCGATCCTATGAGATCCTTGTTCAAGGCAAGTTTTGTCTCTTCCTGGGCGGTGACCATTCTGTTTCCATCCCGCTCGAGGGCGCTTTTTCCCGGGCTCATTCCAGAGAAGAAGCCGGTATCATTCATCTCGACGCGCATTGTGACCTTGCCGATGAATATGACGGACACCGGTGGTCTCATGCCTGTCCGCAGCGCCGGGCTTTGGAACTGCCCAATGTGAAACCGGAAAACCTGACACTGGCAGGGATACGGTCTTTCATGGAGGATGAGCTTGAGTTCCTCGGTAAAAATCCCTGTATCAAGGTGATCACCGCCAGAGAAATCTATAAGCAAGGTCTGGACCACACCGCAAAAGCAATAATTGAGCGTTACCGGCACTGTCGAAACATCTACCTCACTATCGATATCGATGTCCTGGACCCCGCCTTTGCTCCCGGGACGGGTACTCCTGAGGGCGGCGGTTTGAGCACTCGGGAACTGATGGAGCTGGTAAGAGAAATCGTGACTCGCTTACCAGTAAAGGCGGCGGATATCGTGGAAGTGGCTCCTCCTCTGGATACGGCCGATATTACCTCCTGGGCGGCGCTCAAGGTCATATATGAGCTTTTCGGAGTGTTATATCATCGGAAAATGAAAGGACTGGCTTGACGAGGACTCGGGGTTACTGAGGAACGCTGGAATGAAAAGGAAACTCGATCTTGTCATCAAAGGTAACATCATCACGGTAGCGAACCAAAATCCCCGGGCTGAAGCCGTTGGTATCAAGGGAGGCAAGATTATCTCCGTCGGGACGGCACATGATGTTGAAAAAGACGCGGATAGCTCGACACAAGTCTATGACCTGAGTAACAAGACCATTCTTCCGGGGTTTATGGATAGTCATGCGCATGTGATGGGCACCGGAAAGAACCGGATGGGGGTTGACCTTTCCTGTATAACAACGGTAATCGAGGCATTAGAGCAGATACAACGGAAAGTTGCCGTAACAC
>CAZQQL010000184.1:0-2121 GCA_964595455.1 uncultured Dehalococcoidaceae bacterium | reverse complement strand
CCGCCGAGGTTCCAGGCCGCCTGGCTCCATCCCCCGAAGCTGGCCCCCTGGTACAGCATGTGGATATCGATCTTGTTCATCGGGATGCCGCCGTACCAGCCGGCGATGTGGCGCTTGGAGATGTGCGGCCGCTGCTGCTTCAGCCAGACCTCGGCATGGTCGCCGTTCCAGCGGAAGACGCCGCAGGGCACCTCCGGCCCTATCCAGGTATCGAGTCCCTTTTTAAACTCGAACTCGATGACTTTGTCAGCCTCGGCGAACCCCTTTTCCACGTCCCCGAGCTTCTCGATGATGATGTTGTCCGTATCGGTGTTGGAACCGGGCCGGACCTCCGGATTGGCGACCGGCGCACCGGGCCGGGCGGCTTCTTCGGCGTCGAGGACGAAAGACCGGAGCTTCCATTCAACCTTTATCAGCTTCAGGGCTTCCTCGGCGATTTCTTCGCTCTCCGCGACAACGAAAGCCCCGGCTTCTTCTCCCTGGAAATGGGCGATTTTCGGCAGGACGGCGGTCGGGAAGGGCTCATGGCCGCCCAGCGATGCTTCTTCCGGGAGTTCCGGGTCGTCGTAGCGCAGGACGTATCTGACACCGGGCAGCTTCTCCGCCCGGCCCGTGTCCATACCCGTTATCTCCGCGTGAGGGTAGGGAGAGGTGAGGAACCGGCCGTGCAGCATGCCGGGAAGCTGGACGTCGATGGTGTATTGAGCGGCCCCGGTGGCCTTTTCAAGACCGTCGATACGCCGCACGCCCGGTTTGCCGATGACGTTGTATTCGTTCAGCGGGTACGGGTCCGCTTTGAGGTTATCGAAGGATGCCAGCATCCGTGAATGTTCTTCGTTAGTCATGGCGTTTGTCCTCCATGAGTGTCCGCGATGCGTCCTGCACGGCCTTGATGTGCTGGGGATAGGTGCCGCAGCGGCAAAGATTGCCGACGAGCGCTTCTTTGATCTCGTCCACGGTGGGGTCCGGGTTCCTGTCCAACAGCGACTTGGCGGTAACGATGAAGCCGGGCGTGCAGAACCCGCACTGCATGCAGTGGTGCTTGACATAAGCCTCGATGAGCGGGTGCTTCGCCCGGGCAATGCCTTCCACCGTCTCGATTGATGTGCCGTCGCACTCGATCGCCAGCGTCATGCAGGAGAGTATCGCCCGGCCGCCGATATTAACGGCGCAGGCCCCGCAGGCGCCCTGTCCGCAGAATTCCTTGGTCCCGGTCAAGCCCAGCCTGTCTCGTAGGACGTAGTCGAGCGTCCAGTTGGCCTGGATGTTCAGTTCATAGGTATCGCCATTGACGGTGAGGGTGATGGTTCCATCCTCGACGAGATCTGGTAATATCGTTTCCTTGGTCATGGTCTTTACCTCTTAAGAACGGGAGACGGTTTTTCAAATCTGCATAAGTTGGAGATTTGCGTCATTTTAGCATCTACACGCGAGTCTGTAAAATCACGCAGGCTTGCGCCGGTCTACCTTTGTTGTACCTGTTTTAGAGTAGAGTTTCAAGTTCCCCTGGTATATAATCATCAGGACTGAAACGGCATCCAAACAAGAGATAAAGGAGGACCAGATGGGCAGAGTCCAGGACAAGGTAGCCATCGTCACCGGGGGAGCGGCGGGGCTGGGGAAAGCGACCTGTATGCTCCTCGCCAAAGAAGGAGCCATGGTCAATATCGTCGATATCCAGGACCAGCAGGGCGAAGAGACCGCCGCTGAGATCAGCCGGAGCGGCGGGACGGCGTTCTACTACCACATGAACGTCGCTGATGAAGCTGAAGTCAGCCGGGTCTGCGGTGAGATAGGGAAGAAGTTCGGCCGCATCGACATCCTGGTGAACAACGCCGGCATCAGCGGCCCGCTCAAGCCGACCCACGAGATAACCGTGGCGGAATGGGAGCAGGTCCTCGGCGTCGACGCCAAAGGCGTTTTCCTCTGCACCAAGCACACTGTTCCGTTCATGATGGAGCACGGCGGCAGCATCGTCAATATCTCATCGGTCTACGGTATCGTGGGCGGCATCGATGACCCTCCGCCGTTCTGCTATCACGCCGCCAAGGGCGCGGTACGGCTGATGACCAAGTCCGACGCTCTCTGCTATGCCAAAAAAGGGGTTCGCGTCAATTCCAT
>CAZQQL010000183.1:0-2215 GCA_964595455.1 uncultured Dehalococcoidaceae bacterium | reverse complement strand
GGAGATTCTTGATTAACAAAGGAGAAGGCAAACTGGTACACGGCACGGTTTATTCAGGCAACCGCCGCATCGGCCACGCCTGGGTGGAAACCGGCTACGACTCCATATGGGAGCCGCAGACCGGCACCCACATGACCAGGCTGGCTTACAGGTACGAGGCATCACCTATCGAGGAACACCGGTACACCCCGGAAGAAGCGGCCATCATGGTGGCGAGAGCCGGGCACTTCGGTCCCTGGACCGATGAAGAGCGTTCGAGGTATCTCGGAGACAATTCTCCGGCGGTTATTCATAAAAGTAAACAACGCGCAGAGCGCCGGGATGGTCTTGATCTCCTGTCCGACAGTCCGGAGTTCCTGGCCTACACCATCGATGATATCGGTTTTCGGGAGATAATCGATTCCGCTTTCCGTCAGGCGATTTCCAGGGCAAGGGGGATCAAGTAATGTCAGTAGTCACCAAACCCCCGATTGTCCTCACCCTGGACGATTACGAGCTGGACTGGAAGCCCCGGGGCTGGCAGCTCATCATCATCGGGCCGACTTCTACATGGCGGCAAGACTGGGGTGAGTGGGAAGCGGTAAGGGATATCGTCCAGAACGCCCTCGACGAGTGCGAGCATTACACCTGGGGCTTTGACAGCGAAGGCCTGTATATCCGCGACGCCGGTAAAGGCATTGCCGTCGCCGACTTCCTGCTCGGACCGCCGAAGCTGAAACCCGACCATGCCCGCGGTAAATACGGTGAAGGGATGAAGATCGCGGCACTGGCCCTGCTCCGCAAGGGTTACCCTGTTCGCGTGGAAACGGCGTCAAGGGAGCTATGGATCGTCTTCCTGGAGCAGAAGACCAACGGCCATGCGCAGACGCTGGCGGCCTTCTGGAGACCCTACAGCCGGAGAAGTGGCACCGTGTTTCACATCATCGGTTACACTGGTTCTGCCTTTGAGGACAGGTTTGCCATGAACCTCCCGCGAGCCGCTGTCATCGCCGAGGGCCCCAGCCCGGTGACCCAGCCGGTAAGGCGATTTAACCAGCTTATACGGCACACGTTCCCGATAATCGAAGCATCCGGCTGGTACGAGAAGGGAGCCGGGACTTCGAGAATCTTTGCCCGCGACATCTACATGAAGGACATTAAGAGTCCCTTTTCCTACAATCTGTGGGGCTTCGACATGGCACCCGACCGCCACGGTCCGAAAGAAGAGCAGGACATGTGGACGGATATGGGCCGGCTCTGGAGCTGTGTCACCCGGATAGAGCTGCTGCAAGAGTTCCTGCAGATGGTAAGAATGCCGCCGGAAGTAGAGACCGACGAGAGCCACAGCATCAACATGGGCGCCTGGGATATGGGACGTGAGCCGGTCACCGGCAAGGATTATGCCGACTTCATACAGGAGAATGCCTCGGTGTGGAAAGAGGCCTGGCGCCGTGTTTGCGGCGACAATGCCGTCATCCGTACCGACGACCGCTGGGACGGCACCGTGAAACACCTCGGCTACACATCCGTGAACATGCAATGGCATGTGAGAGATACCCTGGCCAGGGCCATTATGACCGACAAAGATCTGATCAAGGTGTCGCAGGAGCGGCTCCGGGAGGTTGAGGTTATCCCTGCCGAAAGGCTGTCTCACCAGCAACGCACCAACCTGAAGCTCGCCCGGGCGATAACGGACGAGATCTGCCGTATACGGAGAGTCTCCGCGGTACATGCTGCCATCATACCGCCGGCCAGCGACCGGGTCAGGACGGCCGGCATGTACAGCCGCACCACCGGGGAAATCTATATCGCCTCTGACCAACTGGAGAGCGCCCGGAGCACGATCGATACCGTAGTTCATGAGATCGCTCACCACACCTCCGGCGCTGAGGATCTGGAGCAAGCCCATGCCGACGCGATGACCAACGTGGCTTCAAGAGTGGTGAAGGAAACGGCCGGCGGCAAGTTCGACGAGATACTCAAGGAGGTGACGTGGTGATGTACCAGCGACCGCTTCAGGAGCAAATGAATGATGCCTTCGCCTTTGGCACATCCCTGCTTGGGATGATGCTGATTTTTATCTTCATGAAATCTGTAGTATCCAGTCTGCAGGAGCCGGAAACCGAGCCGACGCCAAAGCTGCTGCCCCCGCTGAAAAAGATATCAAAGACCGTCACGGTTACCTGCCCGATCTGCGACCGGGATATCGAGATACCCGAATACGGCCGCATCACGA
>CAZQQL010000182.1:0-2332 GCA_964595455.1 uncultured Dehalococcoidaceae bacterium | reverse complement strand
AGAAGGTCGTGAAGTGGGAAATCGACGCCATCAAGAAGATGGGCGTCACCATCAACACCAAGAGCCCGGTCATGAAACCGGAAGACCTGAAGAAACAGGGCTACGATGCCATCTTCGTCGCCACCGGCGCCCAGAACAGCGCGAAGCTGAACATCGACGGCGAGAACGCTTCCGGCGTCCTGCCCGCCCTGGCATTCCTGAAGGACGTCAACTCCGGCAAGAAGGTTGCAGTAGGTGACAAGGTCGTCGTCGTCGGCGGCGGCAGCGTTGCCATGGATGCGGCCACGGCCGCCCTGCGCCTCGGCGCCAAGAACGTCCAGGTTGTCTGCCTCGAGTGCAGCTCCGAAGAAATGCCCGCCCAGGATGAAGAAATCAAACAGGCCCAGGAAGAGGGCATCAACATCGATATGAGCTGGGGCCCCGCCAAGATCGTCGCCGCCAGCGGCAAGGTCAAGGCTGTTGAACTGAAGCGCTGCGTTTCCTGCTACACCAAGACAGGCGCCTTCTCCCCGGTCTACAACGAAAAAGAAACCAAGAGCGTTGACGCCGATACCGTCATCACCGCCATCGGCCAGAGGGTCAACCTCGACTTCCTCGGCGCTGACACCAAGATCAAATCGACCAAGCGCGGCAGCATCAATGTCGATGCCTCGAGCGCTGCCACCAACGTGGCCGGCATCTATGCCGGCGGCGACGCAGCCCGCGGCCAGGGTCTCATGATCGAAGCCATCGCCGACGGCCGGAAAGCCGCCATCGCCATCGACTGCTATCTCCGCGGTGTCGAACTCCCGGCTCCTCCGCCCGAACCGATTCTGGCGGATGTCACCGAACCCGCCTTCCAGTTCCATCTGCGGGAATACAAGAAAGAACCGCGCTTCGGGACCGAGTACCTCGCGCCCACGAAGCGTGCCGGCAACTTCAAAGAAATCTCGCTGGGCTTCAAAGACAAGAAGACCTGCGTTGACGAAGCTCGCCGCTGCCTGACCTGCCGCTGCTCGGCGATCAGATACTAATCCAGGAGAAAAGTACAATGGTTATGGAATGGGAAGCAGACTATAAGAAAAAGATGGTCACCGCGGAAGAGGCCGTGCAAGTGGTCAAATCCGGGGACCGAGTAGTGTTCACCCAGGGCAATGAACCCCAGGCCCTCGGCCTGGCGCTCGCCGCCCGTCTCGGTGAACTCGAGAACGTACTTCTTTCGATCAGGACGCCCGGCCGCGACTTCGGCTGGTACGACCCCGTCTTCGAAATGTCCTTCAAGATCGAGGTCGGCTTCCCGTTGCCCATTGTCCGGCAGATCATTGCGGAACGGCGCTGCGATCTCGCCATCGGCGGTCTCGGGTTTATCTTCCACGAGGAAGAGCGCGGCCCGGCTGACGTGGTCATGATCGAGCTCTCACCCCCGGACGCCCACGGCTACTGCAGCTTCGGCGCGTCCTGCTGGACCAAAGCAACAGAGTGTGCCAACGCCAAGATAGTCCTGGCGGAGGTCAACAAGAACCTCCTGCGGACCTACGGGCCGAACCACATTCACGTTTCAGAGATTGACTATTTTGTCGAACATACGCCCTCCGGTAAACAGCCGGGCAGCACCGACCTACTCGGCCGTCATAACGTCGAAGCAGGCGAGGTCGAAAAGGCCATCGCCGGATACCTTTCGGAACTTGTGAATGACGGCGATACCTTACAGGTAGGTGTTGGCGGCACCTCCGAATGGATGTGCCGTCTGGGCGTGTTCGACAATAAAGTAGACCTTGGCTGGCATTCCGAAACGACGCCGCGCGGCATCATACCCCTCATCCGGGCGGGCGTCATCACGGGCAAGCAGAAAACACTGAACCCCGGAAAAGCGATCGCCACAGCCTGCGGCGGCGGTACCAAAGAAGACATGGAGTTCATCAACATGAATCCCGTCTTCGAGCTGCACCCCGCCGAGTACTGCCTGGACGCCCGCGTGATATCCGCCCACGATAATATGGTATGTATCAACAGTGCGGTCAGCGTGGACTTTGCCGGTCAGATCGCCGCCGAATCCATCGGTCCCCGTGTTATCAGCGGGGCCGGCGGGCAGACGGCCTTTGCCATCGGCTCGTTCCTTTCCAAAGGCGGCAAATTCATCACGGTGATGTCTTCCACGGCCGGTTCCGGCGAAAAGCGGGTTTCCCGCATCTCGCCGCTGCTGGCGAAGGGGACCATCGTGACGGTACCGAGGACCATCAGCGACTACGTTATCACCGAGTACGGTGTTGCCCACATCAAGGGCAAGACCCAGCGGCAGCGCGCCATGGAGATCGGAAGAGCGTCGTGTAGGGAAAGAGTGTAGGATAGGGTG
>CAZQQL010000181.1:0-2376 GCA_964595455.1 uncultured Dehalococcoidaceae bacterium | reverse complement strand
CAAGAAACGCTTCGAGGGCATCCTCAAGCACATCACCGATACGGTCAACAGGTAAACGTCTTCATATTACTGTATCAGAAAATCGGAAAGGGGGAAGCGGTAACCGTTTTCCCCTTTCTCCTTTTATTAGCTTCAGTTTCAATGTCCCGTTGCTCAATAATGTCCCGATGGTTCTCAAAACCCTTTATTTCAAGCCTGTTAGCATGTTAGAATAAAACGATAGGCGCTACACCAAGGAGGACCGAGTATGTCCGGGCATTCTAAATGGCATTCGATCAAACACCAGAAGGGTGTCACCGATGCCAAGCGGGGCCAGTTGTTTACCAAGCTGACCAAGGAAATCATTATGTCGGCACGCGAAGGCGGCGGCAGTCCGGACGGTAATTTCCGGCTGAGGCTTGCCATCCAGAAGGCGCGTGACGCCAACATGCCCATGGACAACATCGAACGGGCCATCAAGAAAGGCACCGGCGACCTCGAGGGCGGCTCCCTGGTCGAACTGACGCTGGAAGGCTACGGTCCCAACGGCATCGCCATCCTCGTCAACGCGGTCTCTGATAACCGCAACCGGGCCATCCAGGAAGTCCGCAGCACGTTCACCCGTCACGGCGGCAGCCTCGGAGAAGCCGGCTGCGTAGCCTGGATGTTCGATTCCAAGGGCTCCATCCGCTTGAAACCCGGCGATTACGACCCCGACGAACTGGCGCTGTCCCTGATCGACGCCGGCGCCGAGGACGTCAATGCCGGTGATGATTCCGTGGAGATAGTCACCGCCCCGGAAAACCTCATGGCGGTCCGGGAAGCCATCGAAGCGATGAACATCGAGGTCGAATCCAGCGAGATGGAAATGATACCCAAGACGATGATCGAACTCGATGACAAGGCCGCCGGCCAGGCGTTGAAACTGATGGAAAAGCTCGAAGAGATCGATGACGTCCAGAACGTCTACTCCAACGCCGATATCTCCGAAGAAGCTGTGGAGGCGTACCAGGCGTCCTGACGCAGAAGATGAAGATACTCGGCATCGACCCCGGCACGATCACGATGGGCTACGGCGTCATCGAGTGTGACGGAGACGAGTTGGCCCTGGTCGATTACGGCGCAATCCATGTCAATGAACGCTCCCCCATCGGGGAGCGTTTGCATTTGCTCCATTCACGGCTTATTACGGTTATTGAAACACACCATCCGGAAGCGGTGGCGGTCGAACAGCCGTTCGTCGCCAAGAACGTCAGGACGGCCCTCGCCATCGGGCGGGCGCAGGCCATCGCCATCCTGGCCGCCGCGGGCAATCACCTGCCGGTCTACGAATACAGCCCGGCGCAGGTGAAGCAGCGGGTTGCTTCCAGCGGCGCCAGCGGCAAGGAACAGGTGCAGCAGATGGTGCGCCTCCTGCTCAACCTGGCCGCCATACCGGAACCCAATGACGCCGCCGACGCCCTGGCGGTAGCCATCTGTCACGCGCAGGAGATGCATGTCAGTGGGCTGCTCTCCTCGGAAGGAGACCGGGCATGATCAGCAGTCTCAGCGGCAGGCTGGAATCAGTCGGCACGGACCGCGCCGTCATCAACGTCGGCGGGGTGGGGTTTACCGTGTTCATGCCGACCACGGACATCAGCAATCTCGGGTTGCCCGGCGCGGAAACACGGGTCTTCACGCGGCTCATGGTCCGTGAAGACCACCTGGCGCTGTACGGGTTCGCCAGCCAGGAAGGTCTCTGGCTCTTCGAGACGCTGCTCGGTGTGACCGGCCTCGGCCCGAAGCTGGCGCTGGCCATGCTCTCCACGCTCAGCCCGGAGCAGCTTTCCACCGCCATCGCCACCGGCAGCGGGGACATCCTGGAAATGGTGCCGGGTATCGGCAAGAAAGTTGCGGGGCGTATTATACTGGAACTAAAGGAAAAGATCGGTTCCGGCTGGATCGCCACGACGGCCGCCCAGGCGGCGGGGAACAATACGGACGTGGTCCAGGCGCTGACCTCGCTGGGATATTCGGCGGCGGAAGCTCTGAAAGCCGTCGCCACCCTGCCGGCGGACAACAACCTCGACCTCGAAGAGAAGATCAAGCTGGCATTGCGCTACTTCGGGACTATCTGAACCGGGAGGCGCCCCGTGGAGATATTCGAGGAAGTCCTCAACTATATCGCCCTCTGTGTGGGCGCGGTAGCCGTTCTCGTCATCTTCTGGGGCGTTGTCAAAGGCGTCTACGAAGTCGTTCGGGTGGAAGCGAGCGGACGGAAAGCGGAGGAAGACCGTGAATACCAGTTGCTCGGGAAGGCCCGCTACCACATCGGCTATCATCTATTGCTCGGCCTCGAATTTCTCATCGCCGCGGACCTCATCCGCACCATCCTCCAGCCGCAACTGGAAGAACTGG
>CAZQQL010000180.1:0-2385 GCA_964595455.1 uncultured Dehalococcoidaceae bacterium | reverse complement strand
AGCTGGCAGAAGGTTACGCGACATTAGCGATCTTCCTCTCGATTTAGCAATCTAACAATACGTATCCCTCAGGCTCCTGACACTGAGCCGTTGCTTGATTTCTGCGAGATCCATGGCATCTGCGGTCGTGACCGCAACCCGTACCTCTCGCCCGGGCCGCAGATGGAAGAAATTGTCTGAAAAACGCGCCTCTGAACCTTCCAGTTCCAGCCAGGCCCAGAGTGCCGGTTTTTTGGCTTTCAGCCTCGCGGTGAACTCTCCGTCCCTCTCTTCCAGGCTTATCCCGATGCCCGGCTCGGCCAGTTCCAGGTGCTTGGGACGGCTGAAAAACGCCGTGTCTGAGGATACAACCTCCCCATCCACGACCAGTTCCAGCCAGACCATCAGGTCCCGCCGCCCGTATTCCTCGAGTTCTTTCCTCAACACGAGGACCGTTGCCCGGCGGCTTTTCATGGACGGTATGTCAATCTCGACCGAGCCTCCCCGGGCGATGTCCCCGTTGACCCTCGTCACGGTGTACTTCAGAGTGCCGGCTTTAGGTTCGGTCGCATCGCTCGTGACCCAGACCTCGATCGTGCCGCTGCCAGTGTCCTCCACGGCAGAAACCAGCACCGGGGCATAGAACCGTTTCGCCATATACTGCAGCGCCTTCCAGCGGTGATGGTAATCGATGGAGGCCCAGCTTGCCACGGGCCAGCAGTCGTTGAGCTGCCAGTAGAGCGCTCCCATGGTCCGCGCCATGTTCCGTCGCCAGTGTTCGACGGCGTACTTCATGCCGATCCCCTGCAGTATCTGGCTGAGCCACAGGGTGTTGTCGAAATCGGACGGCAGACGGAACCATTCCAGCATATACGTCATGATAGTCGTGTTGCCGATGGGGCTGCGCTGGTGGTGCTCCATGACATAACTCGTGATGTTCCGGTCCTCCGGGAGCGTGTATCCTTCAACGGTCTTCGGCTCGGGGAAAGACTGGAACCCGAACTCGCTGACGAACCGGTGCTTGCTCGTCCGGTACCACTCGAAGGGCAGCTTGCCGTGCCATACCTGCCAGAGATGGGCGTCGCCCCAGCGATCATCGGCGAAGTGTTTGCGATCGTGCGGTACATGGGGACTGCAGGGCCAGTAGTCCGTATCCGGGTCATGCAGCTTTATCGTCTCCGGGATGAGGACGTCGAATAGCTTTGTGTAATCGTCCCAGCTCATGTGCTCGCTGTCCCACTCGTCGGCAAGCAGGTTCGGTTCCAGCTCGTTGTTGCCGCACCAGAGCGCCAGGCAGGCGTGGTGCCGCAGGCGCCTGACGTTGTCCGCCACTTCTTCCCGCACGTTGGCCATGAATGCCTCGTCGAAGGCCGGGTACGCCGAGCAGGCGAACATGAAGTCCTGCCAGACGCAGATGCCGAGTTCATCACAGATATCGTAGAACATGTCCGGTTCGTAGATGCCGCCTCCCCAGACCCTCAGCATGTTCATGTTGGCCTCCGCCGCGCTCTGCAGCAGGTCCCGGTAGTCCGCTTCGTTGAGCCGCGTCGCGAATGTGTCCGCCGGTATCCAGTTCGCGCCCTTGGCAAAGAACGGCGCCCCGTTGACGGCGAATTCGAACGATTCCCCCCACCGGTCTTTCCTGCGCCGAAGCCCAAGCTTCCTGAGCCCGATCCGCTTCACGACCGCGTTGAGTTCGCCCTCATTATCCAGCAGTCGGACAGAGACCTCGTAAAGGTGCGGCTCCCCGAGTCCGTTCGGCCACCAGAGCCGCGGCTTATCAATAACGAACGAGGTTTGCCCTTTGCCGTTGCGCAGGTTGAAGGTATCTCCGGCAACCTCTTGGTCCCCGGTCTTCACCGCGATGTCCGCCCGCAGCTTCTTTTTCATCACTGTCTCCGCTGCCACGCTGACGTCCAGCCTCACGCTGCCGTCGTTCCGGTGGTGCTGCCGGATATGAACGTCGGAGAAACGCGCGGTGTCATAAGCGATCAGGCTGATACACCTCCAGATCCCGCAGGTCACGAGCACCGGGCCCCAGTCCCAGCCGTAGTTGCTGGGTTCCTTACGTACCCAGTTGCCGCCCTTGACGTCGAGCGGACCTTTCCAGGCATGAAGGTACCGTTCCCTCTGCTTCCGGTTGATATAGGGAATGGTGGACCGGAAAGCCACGGTGATGGTATTTTCTCCGAGTTTGAGCAGGTCCCTGACGTCGAATTCCCAGGTCCGGAACATGTTGTCGGTGTCCGCCACTTTCCGCCGGTTGACGGTTACGGCGGCCAGCGTATCGAGCCCCTCGCAGCGGAGAACAACGCGCTCGTGCTCCAGCAGCCCCGCGTCGATGATGAAGTTCCGGCTAAGATCGGAAGAGCGTCGTGTAGGGAAAGAGTGTAGGATAGGGTGTAG
>CAZQQL010000179.1:0-2525 GCA_964595455.1 uncultured Dehalococcoidaceae bacterium | reverse complement strand
GTATCCAGATGTCCTGCATGCCGCCGCTGTTCAAGGAAATCTCCGATGACCTGGGGCTGGATATCGTTCAGGTGGGATCGATATGGGGTTTTTCCAGCCTGGCCGGCATCGTCATGAGTATCCTCAGCGGCGTCCTCAGTGATAAGTTCGGGACCCGGCGTGTTATCATAGCCCTGTGCTTTCTGGGCGGGATAACCGGAGCTCTCCGCGGTGTTACCGATAGTTTCATCACGCTCCTGCTGGTCGTTCTTCTCAATGGAGCTTTCCGGACCATGGTCCCGGTGGTGGTGACCAAGGAGACCGGTGTGTGGTTCCGGGGACCGCGCCTGGGCTTCGCGATGGGCATCAGCGCCATGGGTATGGGCCTGGGGCTGATGCTCGGGCCGCTCCTCAGCGCCACGGTGCTCTCTCCCTGGCTGGGGAGCTGGCGGTCTGTCATGTACTTCCTCGGCGGTGTATCGGTGCTGGTCGGGTTCCTGTGGTGGTTCACCGCCCGTGAACCGGCCCATGACCGGGAATCTCGTCCGAGCCTGCCGGGCATCTCCATCAAGACGGCCGTTTCGGAACTGGCTCGTGTCCGCTCCATCTGGATGATCGGTTTCATCCTGTTTTTCCGCGCCGGCTGTATGCTGGGCCTGAACGGGTATGTCCCCATCTACCTGCGCGATTACCTCGGTTGGTCGGAGTCTCTGGCGGACGGGCCCCTTACCGCCTTTTACGCCATGAGCACCCTCTTTGTTATTCCTCTGGCCCACTTCTCGGACAGGATGAAATCACGCAAGATCGTCCTGGTGCCGGCGGCATTTACCGCCATCTTCAGCGTCGGGCTGATGCCGTTTTTGGACGGGGCCGGTGTCTGGGCGGCCATGATAATCACCGGGTTGTTCATGGACGGTTTCATGTCACTGGCGGTCACGATGTCCATGGAAGCGCCCGGCATCAAACCGGAGTACTCCGGCATTGCCCTGGGGATGCTTATGACACTGGGGCAGCTTGGCTCGGTGATTTCACCGCCGCTGGGCAACTGGCTGGCGGAGCTTTTCGACCCCGGGGCGCCGTTCTATTTCTGGGCCGCGTTTTCGCTGCTTAGCTTCCTGCTGCTCCTGAGATATCGTCCCGTCCGCCACCCTCATCAGCTCTAACTTCAGGATCGGGTTAACGTGACCGGCAAATAACCTCGTTACCGGTAAACGGTACGTACTTCCATATTTGCGCCGGACAGTGCTACAATAGTCGGGCGGTCCGGAGTCCCTGTTCCTTAAAGCCCATCATAGCCAAAAAAATTAAGATATCTGAAGGAGAAGGCATGACAACGGAAAAGAAATGGCAGGACATGACCTGGCAGGAAAAACGCGAAATCCGCTTTGAAAGATGGCTCAATCCCGTCGATGTCAAGTTCGTCAGCCCGGAAGCGGAAAAGCTCTACAAGCAGCGGGTCACCCGGTTCATCAAGGCGCTCAAGATGGAGAAGCCGGACAGGGTCCCTGTCATGCTGCCCAGCGGCACCTACCCGGCCTATTACGGCGGTTATGACTTCCGCACCATCATGTATGATTACGGTGCCATGAAGAAGGCCTGGATCAAGTTCATGGATGACTTCGGGGACATGGATACGTACATGGGACCCGGCCTCGTGCCCTGCGGCCAGATCTCCGAGGTGATGGGAAGCAAGATGACCGCGCTGCCCGGCATGGGACTGCCGGAAAACGCCACCATGAACCAGGTCATCGAAGGCGAATACATGATGGCCGACGAGTATGATGACTTCATGATGGACCCGACCGATTATAACCTGCGCGTCATGATGCCCCGCAGCGCCAGGATATTTGAATCGTTCAAAAAACTGCCGCCCCTCCGCAGTTCCATGGGGAACATGTGGATCAATATCCTGGCGGACCCGGATATCCGCAAGACTTTCACCACGCTCATGGACCTGGCCGAAACCAACCAGAAATACAATGAAGCCCACAAGGAAATCCAGGACCTGATCACGGCGCGCGGCTACCCCCCGTTCCTCGGCTTCGGGCTGCTCATGGCGCAGAACCCGTATGACTTCTTCGCCGACCTTATGCGCGGTACCAGGGGCATCGCCCGGGACATGTTCCGCCAGCCGAAGAAACTGCATGAAGCTATGGATTTCCACCTTCAGATGACGCTCAAGAGCATCAAGAACATACCGATGTCAGATTGTCCGGTCTGCGCCATGCCGCTCCACAAGGGCGATGATATGTTCATGTCCGACAAGCAATTCGAGGAGTACTACTGGCCCGGTCTCCGTGCCATCTTCATGGCCATGATCGAGGAAGGTCTTGTCCCGCTGCCGTTCGCGGAAGGAAAGTATACCCGGCGGCTCCGGCAGATCGCCGATACCCCGAAGGGCGCCGTGGCCTGGTGGTTCGACCAGACCGATATGGCCGAAGCCAAGAAGGTGCTCGGCGATATCTGCCCCATCATGGGCAACATCCCCACCTCGGTGGTCAAGACCGGCACGAAGCAGCAGGTCAAGGACTACTGTAAAAAGCTCA
>CAZQQL010000178.1:0-2557 GCA_964595455.1 uncultured Dehalococcoidaceae bacterium | reverse complement strand
CCGACCTCCACCTGGCGGCAGGACTGGGGAGAGTGGGAAGCGATCCGGGATATCGCCCAGAACGCCCTCGATGAGTGCGAGCATTACATCTGGGGTCATGACAGCGAGGGCCTGTATATCCGCGACGCCGGTAAAGGCATTGCCGTCGCCGACTTCCTGCTCGGACCGCCGAAGCTGAAACCCGACCATGCCCGCGGTAAATACGGTGAAGGGATGAAGATCGCGGCACTGGCCCTGCTCCGCAAGGGTTACCCTGTTCGCGTGGAAACGGCGTCAAGGGAGCTATGGATCGTCTTCCTGGAGCAGAAGACCAACGGCCATGCGCAGACGCTGGCGGCCTTCTGGAGGCCTTACAGCCGGAGAAGCGGCACGGTATTTCACATCATCGGTTACACGGGCTCCGCCTTCAAAGACAGGTTTGCCGTGAACCTGCCCCGCGCCGCTGTTATCGCCGAAGGTCCCAGCCCGGTGACACAGCCGGTTAGACGCTTTAACCAACTCATCCGGCACGAGTTTCCGGTAATGGAATCATCAGGTTGGTACGAGAAGGGAGCCGGGACTTCGAGAATCTTCGCCCGCGACATCTATATGAGGGATATCAAGAGCCCATTTTCCTACAACCTCTGGGGCTTTGACATGGCGCCCGACCGCCACGGTGCGAAAGAAGAGTCGGACTTGTGGACGGACATGGGCCGTCTCTGGAGCTGCGTTACTAAAGTAGAACTGCTACAGGAGTTCCTGCAGATGGTGCGCATGCCGCCCATTGTTGAGACCGACGAGAGCCACAGCATCAACATGGGTGCCTGGGACATGGGACGCGAGCCGGTGACCGGCAAGGATTACGCCGACTTCGTGCATGAGAATGCCTCGGTTTGGAAAGAGGCTTGGGGCAGGGTTTGCGGCGATAATGCCGTCATCCGCACCGACGACCGCTGGGACGGCACCGTGAAACACCTCGGCTACACATCCGTGAACTTGCAGTGGCATGTGAGAGATACCCTGGCCAGGGCTATCATGACCGACCAAGATTTGATCAAGGCTTCGCAGGAGCGGCTCCGGGAGGCGGAGATCATCCCCGCCGAAAGGCTGTCTCACAGACAGAAAACTAACCTGAAGCTTGCTAGAGCGATAACGGACGAAATCTGCCGCATCCGGAGAGTCTCTGCGGTGCACGCGGCTATCATACCGCCGGCCAGCGACAGGGTGAGGACAGCCGGGATGTACAGCCGGACTACCGGTGAAATCTACATCGCCTCCGACCAGCTGGAGAGCGCCCGAAGTACGATCGATACGGTTGTTCACGAAATCGCTCACCACACCTCCGGCGCCGAGGACTTGGAGCAAGCCCATGCCGATGCCATGACCAACGTGGCTTCGCGGGTGGTCAAGGAGACGGCTGGCGGCAAGTTCGATGATCTGCTCAAGGAGGTAACATGGTGATTTACCACAGGCCGCTTCAGCAACAGGCAAATGAGGCTTTTACTTTCGGGACTTCCCTTTTGGGAATGCTTTTGATCTTTGGTTTTCTGAAGTCGGTGGTGTCCAGCTTGCAGGAACCGGAGAATGACCAATCGCCGCAGTTACTGCCCCAGCTCAAGAAGGCGTCCAAGGCAGTCACGGTCACCTGCCCTATTTGCGGACGGGAGATCGAGATTCCGGAGTATGGCCGTACCACCAGAACCGATGCCTTGAAAAGGCACATCGATCAGGAACACAGGTCTGGAGGAAAGGACCCGGTAGATTTTCAACCCCAGGTGTTCATCGAGGGCGGCGAAATAGTACCGGCAAAATACAAGGATATCATCGGCTTCCTGCGCGATCCCCTTCCGGAGTACAGCCTGCTGACCTGGCTGCCGGCGGTGGAAGTTGAGGGCGAGAAGAAGATCGACCTCGTGATGAAGCAGCTCAAAGCCGGCGTCGAGGGCATCCAGGACAGCTACCAGTTCCGCATGTTTCTTACCACCATGTCGAAGTTCCATGACTACTCGATCGGCAACCAGATACTTATCATGCTGCAGAAGCCCGAAGCAACCCGGGTGGCCGGCTTCAATACCTGGAAAGACCTGGGGCGCTGGGTTAGGAAGGGGGAGAAAGGCATTGCCATCCTGGCGCCGGTGATGCCACCGCGCTCGAAAGCGACGTGCCCCGGCTGCGGCGCCGAAGTGTCACGAAAAGCCCGGTATTGCCCAGAGTGCGGACAGGGACTGGAAACATCCTCAGGCATCGACATCGAGCAGCCGCGCTACTTTCGCGTCGTGTATGTCTTCGATGTCGGTCAGACGGAAGGAGAAGAACTGCCTGAGTTCGAGGTACCGGTACTCACCGGTGAGGCTAACGATGATTTGTTCGCCATGCTGCTGGATATAATGAAGCCCTGCGGCATCAACGTGCACTTCGAGCCCAAACCTGATCTGAATCCCGGTATCAAAGGGTATTACTCACCCGGTGAAATCTGGGTAAAGCCGGATGAGCCGAAGGCGCAGCAGCTCAAAACCCTGCTCCACGAGATTGCGCATTACTACTCTGAGGGTGTCTTCAGGATGCCGCGGCAGGATGC
>CAZQQL010000177.1:0-2591 GCA_964595455.1 uncultured Dehalococcoidaceae bacterium | reverse complement strand
TGCGTACTTTCTCCGTGACGAGCTGCCCCAGTATCTGGAGGGGGTAAATGACACCGGTGGGATGGTACTGCATGGTATCGATGAACAGCAGCCCGGCCCCGGCGCGGTAGGCCAGCACCAGGCCGTCCGCCGTGGCCCCGTAATGGTTGGTCGTCGGGAAACCCTGCAGATGGAGCCGCCCGATGCCGCCGGAAGCCAGCACCACCGCTCCGGCCCTGACGACGATCAATTCCTCCGTCTCCAGGTTGAGGAGCACCGCGCCGCAGACCTTGCCCTTGTCCATCAGCAGTTCGATGGCCGGGCAGAATTCCAGGAATTCTATCTTCCGGGAGCGTATCTCATCGCGGAGGACGCGCATCTCGGCGAGGCCGGTGTAATCGCGGGCGGAATGGAGCCGCCGCCGCGAGGTGCCGCCGCCGGAAAGCTCGAACATCGTGCCGTCCGCCGCCTTGTCCCAGTTGACGCCGAGGTCCTCCAGCCACTTGATGACGGAAGGAGCGTCCTTGACAAGGACCTCCACCAGTTCCGGGACATTATCGAAATGGCCGCCGCCCATCGTGTCGAGGTAGTGGGTGGCGGGGCTGTCATTAGGGCGGTCGGCGGCCTGGGTACCGGCCTGGGCGCCGACGGTGTTGGCGTCGCCTAGGCGTAATTTCGTTGTAATGAGTACCTTCGCGCCATTTTCCTGGGCGAGGAGCGCCGCCGAGGCGCCGGCCCCGCCGCAGCCGATGACGAGGACGTCCACCGTGTAATCCGGCGTGAGGTCGATATTGTCGGGGTCGATGCGGCTGTTGCCTTCGAGGAGGTCGGCCAGTTCGTTGGGCGTCGCCTCACCCTTGTTAGCCCCGATGCGTAGCTTTCGCATGCTGGCGCTGATGTAATCGGGATGATAACTGTGCAGGAGGTCTCGCCGCTGGTCCTCATCGAGGCGCGGGTACGCTTCCAGCATCCGGCGCTCCCTGGTGCTCTCGACGAGCCGTACGTTTTCTTCCAGGTCAGGAGGGTACATCTATGTTACTCCCGTGTCTGTCCCAGGGCGGGCTCGACGTCCCGCTCGTGGTAACGGCGGCAGAGTTCTTCTTTCGGGGTGGACTTGAGTTCCTCGATGGCGGCATCGAAATCCCCGGCTTCTATCTCCTCGATGCGTTTCTCCAGGTGTTCCGACCTCGGCGCCAGGTACCGGCCGTAGACGCGGCGGGCCAGCAGGCCGACGTTGTAGGGGGCCAGACCCTGCGGACAGCGGGCGGCGCAGAGGCCGCACATGACGCAGTCGAAGGATTTCTCCGCCACGGCCTTGATGTCGCCGCGGAGGGCGTCGCTCATGAACCACATCACTTCCAGTTCCTGCGGGCAGGCCTTGGTGCAGGTATTACACCCGAAACAGGTAACGATGTCCGGGTAGGTGTCCTTGAGCGTGGTGTCCGTCACCTTGATCTTTTCCAGGTTGTAGTTGGCGCGGGTGGCGGGGAAGAACGGTATCTGGACGATGCACATGCCCGGCTCGACACCTTTCTGGCAGGCGAGGTCGAACCGCAGCTGCGGGTCCTTGACGTAGTTGAAAACGGTGGCGCAGGCGCCGCAGAAACCGGCCCGGCAGCCGCAGCCGCGCAGCAGCCGGTAGCCGCTGTATTCCAGCGCAGTGAGGATGGTAAGGCCGGCCGGGACGCGGCAGTGGCGACCCATGATGTAGATATCGATGAGGTTAGACTGTTCGGCCATGTCCATTTATACCGCGAATGGGTATTTTATGTCAAACATATTTCCATCAGGCCGATGGTGTAATGGGCGCAAACCGCAACGAAAGTTGGGGCGAATAAGCTATAAAAATCGGGCTCACGTTTAAGTACCGGCCCTGTAATAATCAAAGTTGGTGCCGAGGCAGAGACTTGAACTCTGACGCCCTTACGGGCACCACCCCCTCAAGATGGCGTGTCTACCGATTCCACCACCTCGGCACGGCTACCTGGCAGGAGTGCGAGGACTCGAACCCCGGACCGGCGGTTTTGGAGACCGCTGCTCTACCAACTGAGCTACACTCCTACAACCCCAAATTATAGAGTATCGGCCTTGATTAATCAAGGCGAGGTGGAGTTTTGGCCTGGAAGAAGGTAGTGTAAGGAGAGATACTCAGCCACCGGCTTGACCAGACCGCTCTCCAATTCTATAATGCACGGTATTATGATCACTGATATGGGTTTAGCAATCAGTTAAGTCGTATACTACATATCACAACTTGGCCGAGAACTAGCGCTGGACACCGAGAACCTGGACATCGAGACAATGAACAATAAATGCTTAAGTGATGAAGAAAAAAGCCTATTGTTAAAATGTTTAGAAAAGTACGCTCCTAATCTGATCTCTAAGTATAATCAATTGGAAACAGAGCTGCTAAGTCCCGATGACATTAATGCCATGAGGGAGGCAGTAGGGCAGGAGTTAATGGTTAAAGGTTTTACAATGAGTTCGCAACCGAATAAATATGGCTTTCAGCTTGAATATCTTATAGATCGCATAGCTGACCTGTATTTGTGGCCGGAAAAATATGAAAACCAAAAACATACAAAATCGACTTGGCTGAAACGCTCCTCTAG
>CAZQQL010000176.1:0-2598 GCA_964595455.1 uncultured Dehalococcoidaceae bacterium | reverse complement strand
CCGCAATCCGGGCATGGAGGACGATCTGCAGCAGGAGGTCGCCGAGTTCTTCCTGCAGCTTTTCCGGCTTCCCGCTCTCGATGGCATCGAGGACCTCGTAGGCTTCTGAAAGGAGGTTCTCGCGCAGGGAAAGGTGGGTCTGTTCGCGGTCCCACGGGCAGCCGTCCGGGGCGCGCAGGCGGGCGATGATATCGACGAAGGTCTGGAACAATTCGAGGTTTTCCGGTGCCGGCATAAGAGGCCTCCTCATGCCTGATTATACCGTCAACGAAGCGGCGGGGCAATCGTTCGATCCATAGCAGTTGTCAATAAAGTTACAATGCCGTTGTCTTTTTCGGTACACGGCATCCATGTGTTCTTTAAGTGCCTATTATCGTGATAGTTACAGCATCTCCACCCTCATCCTAACCTTCTCCCATCGAGGGAGAAGGGATGATCGTGCGGAGCCTGCTATGGCAGTTGGAGCATCAAAGGCGCGGGAGCATTTAGTCCCCGGATTATTTCGTAAAAATCAGGATGAGCGGTTCAGGAACCGTTGGTCTCGCCCCCGTTGTTTTCCTCTTCGTTGTCTCCGGATGACTTTACATAATTATGATGACGTCCGAGCGTGTCTCCGATGAGTTCCGGCTGTCCGCGCATGAACTCCGCGGCGCTCATAGCACGCTTGCCTTCGAGCTGCATGCGGGTAATACGGAGCAAGCCATCCCCGGTCTGGACATCAATGCCGTTGGAGCCGTTCCAGGCCACAACGATGCCGGGCATACCTTTCGGGCCGGGGAGTATCTCAGCTTCCAGGATCTTGAGCTTTTTGCCCTTCCAGGTACTGTAGCTGCCCGGCCAGGGGTGGTAGGCGCGCACCTGGCGGCGGATGATCTCAGCCGGTAGTTCCCAGTCGATAAGTCCTGTTTCCTTACTAATCTGGCTGATATAAGTAGACCCGGCATCATCCTGCAGTAAAGGAACCCGTTCCCCACGCTCCCAGCCGTTCAGGGCTTCCAGGAGCAGGGCAGCGCCCATGACCGATAGCTTTTCCATGAGAGATTGCGTGGTGTCCCATTCCATGACCGGTACGGCGCCGGAAGCCAGCAGTGGTCCGGTATCCAGCTTCAGCCTGACGAGCTGGATGCTGACGCCGGTGAAATCATCGCCGGCAAGGATGGCGGCGGCGACAGGCGTCGCGCCCCGGTGGCGGGGCAGGAGAGAGAAATGGACATTGATACACTGTTTAGGTGGTATATCGAGGACGGCCTGGGAGAGTATCTGGCCGTAGGCGCAGACGATGATGACGTCCGGTCTCAGTTCCCGCAGTCCGGCCAGGGCGGCTTCTTCACGGAGTTTTTCCGGCTGTCTGACCTCGATGCCGAGAGCTTCGGCTAGTTTCTTGACGGGAGGAGGCGTCAGGGTGCGTCCCCGGCCTGAAGGGCGGTCCGGCTGGGTATAGACCGCAACCACGTCATGTCCTTCCCGGACAAGGCTTTCCAGGGTGGGTACGGCGAAGACCGGAGAACCCATGAAGACGATGCGCACGAATGACCTCCGAAGGTAAAATTGTAGCACTAAATATTTTTTTTAACAACCTGAATTTATACGATGGCAACCCCAGAAAAGGCGTAAAAAAGTAAGTATTTACGAGGTTTTCGGGGCTGTAGCGCCAGCGAAATCCCCGGTTTTCAGCCTTTTGTTGTTTGCCACCCCTCGTCTGCCGGTTGTATGCTAGGTGAGTCGTTCACTTGGACGATTTCAAACCGTCAAACACCTTCTCGCCGAACGTGCGGGAAATTCAAATACTCCGGCCGTATACGCGTGCGCCAAAAAACAGGGGGGTTACTTTTGCCTGCTGAAGCAGGCCCTGACTATGGAAGCATCTCGAACCCGGACACCGCAGGACATCTGGCAGACCGCTCTCGGCGAACTCCAGGTCCAGGTAAGCAAACCGAATTACCGGACCTGGTTCAGCACCACTACCGGTCTCAGCTTTGACAACGATCAATTCGTTATCGGTGTTCCGAACACTTTCTCCGCTGAATATCTGGAGAAGAACCAGCGTTCCCTCATCGAACGGGCGCTTTCCAGCGTTCTCGGCCGGACCGTGGCCGCCGTGTTCCAGATCAACGGCAAGTGTTTCCGCAGTTCCAAGAGCAATAGTAACTGCGGCAGCCCCTCTGAGGTCACGCTCCCGCATCCTGACCCTGTCTTCACCAGGCTCAATCCTCATTATACCTTCGACACCTTCGTGGAAGGTCCGGAAAACCGGCTGGCCCGGGCAGCTTCCCTGGCCGTGGCGCAAAACCCCGGCCATTCCTATAATCCGCTGTTCATCTACGGCGGTCCGGGACTCGGCAAGACCCATCTCCTCCACGCGATTGGGCACATCGCCGCCGCGAACCACATCAACGTCATCTGTACGAGCGCGGAACAATTCACTAACGAGTTCGTAACGGCCCTCAAAGACAGGAATACCGAGGAATTCCGCAACAAGTACCGGAGCATCGGGATGCTGCTCATCGACGATATCCACTTCCTGAGCGGCAAAGGGCAAACCGAGGAGAGCTTCTTCCATACGTTCAACGAACTCCACAATACCAACCGGCAGATCGT
>CAZQQL010000175.1:0-2605 GCA_964595455.1 uncultured Dehalococcoidaceae bacterium | reverse complement strand
GGGCTGCTGTCGCTGCCGTTCATCCGGGCAGCCCGTTTCGAGAAAGACAGGTTCAGGCTGGGCCTCGGCGGCACGCCTGATATCGGTGCGATAGTGAACGTCCTGAGCGGCCACAGCATCGAAGTCGACGAAATCCACCGTGAAAAGGCCTCGCTCGAGGAAATCTACGGCCGGGCGATGCAGGAGGCAGGACAATGAGAGATGCACTGGTGTTTGTTCGCAAGGACGTGGGAGAGATCCTGCACAACCGCGCCATGTTCATGATACTGGTGGTAGCCGCGTTCATCGTCTTCATGATCGGCAATTCCATAGGGAGCAATATCGACGCCCTCACAGAGCAGGGAGTGTCCGGCGATGAGCTCTACGAGACGGCCCAATTCCTGGTCGGGAGCCTGTTCCTGATGCTGGTTTTCATCGTCATGCTGCTGGTGAGCCTCTACATGAACGCCTATACCGTCCTCCTGGAAAAGACGAAGCGGAACCTGGAATCGGTGCTCTGCACACCGGTCCGGCTGAGCAGCCTCTGGATGGGGAAGACCCTGGCGACGTTCATTCCCGCCCTCCTGCTGGGCCTCGTGCTTGCTTTCGCGGTCCTCGTCATCATGAACATGACCGTACTGGAACCGGCCGTGGGGCGGCTGGTCTTTCCGGGCGCAGCGATACTGGTAGCTTCGCTGCTGGCAGTGCCGGTCATCGTGTTCCTGCTGTCTTCCCTCATCATCTTGCTGCAGATGATGCTGCAGAACGTGCGGCTTATCCAGACCCTTTTCACGGCGCTGATATTCGGGAGCAGCTTCGGGTTGAGCTATGCTTTCCGGTTTTCGGACACGGGATGGATGGTGGTATATATCGCGTTCGGGGTGGTCGCGGTCGTATCTCTGGCGGTCTGGCTCCTTTCGCGGCGGCTTACCAAGGAACGCATCGTGCTGACGAGCAAGGGGTAACGGGCAAAGCACATTACACAGGGGTAAGTGATATGAGCTATAGAACCTTCATGATCTTCCGGCTGATGGGCATTGTTGTGATAGCCGCCCTTGCCGGGTGGGCGGCCAATACCGGCAACCTGATCCTCCTCCTGCCTGCTGCCACGGTCTTGTTCATCACTTTGTTCATCCTCCGCAAGCGCGTTACGGAAGTGGTCGTGGATGAGCGGGTGGAGGCCGTAGCCTACCGGGCATCACGGGTTGCCTTTCTGGCTTTCCTTTACTGCGCCGTGGTGACCGGAGCGATGCTGATAATCCTTGCCGAAGATACTAGTGATACAATGTTCCAGGTGGGGTTGACACTGGACTATTCCGCGTGCGCCCTGGTGATATTTTACTGGGCGGCGTTCGTCTACTATAACCGGAAATACGGCGGGAAAGAATGAAAAAGGTACTCATCCATATCTGCTGCGCCCACTGCGCAGCCTATACCGTGGCCTATTGGCGGGAGCAGGGTTACGAGGTGGGCGGCTACTGGCATAATCCGAACATCCACCCTTTCAGCGAACACCAGGCGCGGCTGGAGAGTACGCGGGAACTGGCGAAACGGCTTGATTTCCCGCTCATCGAGGCGGAAGGCTACGAGATGCCGGAGTACTTCCGGCGGGTGGCCAGCCACGAGGAAGACCGGTGCCGGTACTGCTTCGAGATGCGTCTTATGTCAACCGCTGAGGCCGCGAAGGCCAACGGGTACGGCGCCTTTACCTCCACCCTGCTCATCAGCCCGCACCAGGCGCACGACATACTTAAGGAGATGGGGGAGAAGGTGGGACGCGAGACCGGTGTAGAGTTCCTCTACGCCGACTTGCGGAAACGGTACTCGGACAGCCGGCACATCACCAAGCCGATGGAGCTGTACCGGCAGCAGTACTGCGGGTGCCTGTACAGCGAGTGGGAGCGGTACCGGGGGGAAAGTCAAAAGTTATAACTTAAAAGTCAAAAGTACCGAATCCCCCTCCATCCCTCCCCGTATCTGGTACGGGGCATGCTTTCCAAGAGGGACGATCCATCTAGCTGGAGCCAGCATATACCTGGATTGCATGGTACTGAATGCGGACGGCGGACCGCAATTCCCCTAATAAATCCCAGGCACATGGTTCGACAGGCTCGCCATAAGCGGACACAGGCAGGTCCATAGACGCAAAAAGCCGGGTCGGTTGACGGCCCGGCTTTTTGCAGATATTCAGTTGTAAATTCGGTTACTCGATTGCGTAGACGAGCTGGATGCTGGTGGAGAGCTCGAGTTCACCGGCGCTGATGGCGGTGGTGACGCTGGGGGCATAGGAGCCGGAAGCTTCATCCATGGCCACGTTCCGGTAGATGGGGCCGGGGGTGTAGGAATTCTCGGTGATGTAGGAGATCTTGCCCAGGGTCACGCCGGCGTCCCTAGCGAGCTGTTCGGCCTTGGCCTTGGCGTAGTTCATGGCGATGGTGCGGGCGTCCTCATAATAAGGGGTCTTGTCTTCGATGTCGAAGCTGACGTTGTTGACGCGGGTCAGGTCCCCGCCGGCAGCGACGACGGCATCGATGACTTCACCGGCCTTTTCGATGTCCCGGACCTTGACGGTCACCATATTGGTAACGCGGTAGCCGATGACTTCTTCCTTGCCCTTGTAATCCGG
>CAZQQL010000174.1:0-2623 GCA_964595455.1 uncultured Dehalococcoidaceae bacterium | reverse complement strand
CAGAAGGACGTCGCTTTCGCCCGGCTCGGCCTGGCCGTGGTGGACGAGCAGCACCGCTTCGGCGTGGAGCAGCGCTCGGCGCTCCGCAGCAAGGGGTTCAATCCCCACATGCTGGCGATGACCGCCACACCGATACCCCGTACCCTGGCGCTGACCCTTTACGGCGACCTCGATCTCTCCATCATCGACGAACTCCCGCCCGGACGCCAGGCCATCAGGACCAAGTGGCTCAAGCCGACACAGCGGGACAGTTCTTACGAGTTCATCCGCCGCCAGGTAGCCGAGGGACGGCAGGCGTTTATACTCTGCCCGCTCGTGGAGGAATCGGACGCCATAATGGCCCAGGCAGCCGTGGCGGAACACGAGCGGCTTTCCGCCGAGGTCTTCCCGGACCTGCGGCTTGGCCTGCTGCACGGCCGGATGGCGGCCAGGGACAAGGACGAGGTCATGGAGCGGTTCCGGGTGCGAGACCTGGACGTCCTCGTTTCCACGCCGGTCATTGAGGTGGGCATCGACATCCCCAACGCCACGGTGATGTTGATCGAGAGCGCCGACCGCTTCGGGCTGTCCCAGCTCCACCAGTTTCGGGGCAGGGTGGGCCGCGGCGAGCACCAGAGCTACTGCATGCTCCAGTCCGATAACCCCTCGGAGGTAGGGAGGCAGCGACTAGACATAATAGAGAACACGCAGGACGGGTTCGCTCTGGCGGAAGCAGACCTCAGGATGCGCGGCCCCGGCGAGTTCTTCGGCACGCGCCAGAGCGGCCTCCCCGATCTCCGCATGGCGAAGATATCTGACGTCTACCTGCTGGAAAAAGCCCGCGAAGAAGCCACCCTGCTGTTCAAAGACGACCCGGAGCTGAAAAACGAGGAACACAAGCGCCTCGCGGCTGAGCTTGCCCGCGTCTGGCGGCAGAGCGATTCTGAAACACTGTCCGCCTGAAGCGGCTCTACGAATCCGTGGGACCTTGCTCTGGACTCCCTGAATCTCTTTAAGGAACTCCACACGAAGGGTTGTCCCTCGTTGCAAAGAGGGATCAAAGGAGATTTCCCCAAGCTTCAGTTGCAAAGAGGGATCAAAGGAGATTTCCCCAAGCTTCATTGGATAGAGGGATAGGGTAGGGACGACTAACAGTCCGACTTTCTCGTCACGACATGTACAGCCTTCCATCAACCAACGTCGTTGTCATGCTGAGGGCGCCCCGCGCCGAAGCATCTCAGGGCGGCAGGGGCTTGGTTCAAGGCTGAGGAAAGGATCACTTCGCCCTGTATTCCTTCGTTCGGCCGGGGCGAACTTCAGGATTACAGTCAGTCCAAAAGGGATGTTACATCCATGGACCAGGGGAGATTTTGTCAGAGCAATATACTACATAATAAAGGTCTTATCCGGTGGAGGTGGAAAATGAGGAAATGTACCGCAATCGCCGTAACACTTATCATCGCGCTGATCCTGCCCATCTCAGCCTGCAGCAACGGTAATGCCAACGCCCAGGACGACCCGGCGGTCACCACCGTCATTACCGGACTGCAAATCCCCTGGTCGCTGGATTTCCTGCCGGACGGGTCCATCATCTTCACCGAGCGCCCCGGCCGTATTCGCCTTGTCGACGCCCAGGGTAACCTGCAGGAAGAACCGCTCCTGACAATGGACAACGTCGCGGCCGTTGGCGAAGGCGGCCTCCTCGGCATCGCTCTGCACCCGGACTTTGAGGAGAACGGCTGGGTCTATCTTTACTACACGTATAGGGAGAATGGTAATCTTCTCAACCGGGTCTCCCGCTTTACCATGCAGGACACCACGCTGTCCGGCGAGAAAACCATAATCGAAGGCATCCCCGGTGCGAGCAACCACGACGGCGGGCGTATCAAGTTCGGGCCGGACGATTTTCTCTACATCACCACCGGTGACGCCGGTAACGCCGAGAGCGCCCAGGACCTGGACTCCCTTGCCGGCAAGATACTGAGGCTCAACGATGACGGCTCTGTGCCTGATGACAATCCCTTTTCCGGTTCCCCGGTGTGGTCGTATGGCCACCGCAACCCGGAAGGCCTGGCCTGGGACGGTGCAGGCAGGCTCTGGGCGACGGAGCACGGCTCCAGCGCCACGGATGAACTGAACCTCATCGAGCCGGGCAGCAACTACGGCTGGCCGGTCATCCGCGGCGATGAAACACGGGAAGGGATGGTCAGTCCGGTCATCCAGAGCGGCAGCACCACCTGGGCGCCGTCCGGTATGGCTTATTTCGACGGCGCCGTCTACTTCACCGGCCTGCGCGGGCAGACCCTCTACCGCGTGAATGTGCAGGGCGACAACCAAGGTCAAATGATGGGCCGGTTCCTGGAGGATGAATACGGGCGCCTGCGCACCGCCGTTATCGGCCCGGACGGCTTCATGTATGTGCTGACGAGCAACCGGGACGGGAGAGGCAGCCCGGTCCAGGATGACGATCGCCTGCTCCGGATAGACATCTCGGCCCTCGAAGAATAGAGGCTTTCTTTATGCATTCCTTATGAGAACTTAATGACCGTTAATGATTTGCAGTGGAGGGCCGTGCTATAGTAATGTAGTACTTAAGTAGGATAGTACGTAAGTACTTACTCGTATCGGTTGCGAGCGTTGCGGA
>CAZQQL010000173.1:0-3183 GCA_964595455.1 uncultured Dehalococcoidaceae bacterium | reverse complement strand
TCAACCATGATGTGGTGGACTACCTGCGGACGCTGATGCTGGTCAAGACCGGCGCTACGGAATCCATCGAACTCGCCGCCGATGAACTGACGGATACGCAGGAACTCGCCCGGCACGCCACCCTGCCCCGGATCCTCAAAGCCGTGAAGATTTTCGGGGCGCTGGATTCGCAGCTCGATACGTTTTCCACGCTGCCGCTGGAGCTGGCCATCGTCGATTGCGCCGTACCGGAACCGGCTGTGACAGCGGCGCCGGCAACCGCCCCGGCCCCGGCAGCGGAACAGAAAGCGCCTCCGGCCAAAGCGGAGGCCCGGCCTATTGCTCCGGCGCAGTCCAAATCCCTGCCCGCCGCAGTCCCGGCAGCGGGAAACAAGGGTGATGCGCCCGGCAACGGCAGCCGACCCCAGACCGCTCCGCAGAGCGCCTCCGCCCCGGCGGCACGCCGCGAACCGGTGAAACCGCCGGAACCGCCGCCAGCCGCCATGACGAGCACCATCGAACAGCTCCAGGCCCAATGGAGCCAGATCATCAACGATGCGCCCGGAGGCCTGGGGAAATCCATCGCCGCCGCGCTCCTGCGCAGCGCCCGGCCTCTTTCCATAAAAGAAAATACCATCGTTGTAGCCGTCAAGTTTTCCTACCACAAGGAGAAAATGGCGACGCTGGACAACCAGAAAATTGCCGACAAGATAGTCAGCAGTTTCCTGGGGAAGCCCTGCAAGGTCCAGTGTGTCTACGAACACGAGAACAACCACCTGGTCAAAGCCGCCCTCGAGATGGGGGGCCAGGAGATAGACCCTGAGGAGGAAGTATGAATAAAAGAATGATCCAGCAGGCACAGCAGCTCCAGGCCCAGCTTCTCAAGGCGCAGCAGGAACTGGCCAACCTTGAAGTGGAAGCCAGCGCCGGCGGCGGCGCCGTGACCGTAAAGATGAACGGGCAGCAGGCGATACTCGCCGTCAAGATTTCCCCGGAAGTCGTCGATCCCGAAGATGTGGAGATGCTGGAGGACATGGTCCTCAGCGCCGTGCGTGAAGCCCAGACGAAGGCGCTCGAAGCCTCTCAGAAGATGATGGGCGGGCTGACGGGAGGGCTCAATATCCCCGGCCTGATGTAAGTAGCTGTCATTCTGAGCCCCGATCCCATCGGGGCGTGAGAATCTGGTTGTCCTACGAGATCCTCACGTCGTCCCGATACAATCGGGACGCCTCAGGATGACAATAGCGGAGATCAAGCTTTGAAAAACCATAACGAACCCCCAGCCTCCGACGCCATCGGGCGGCTGGCGCAGGAATTCAATAAACTGCCGGGTATCGGGCCGAAGAGCGCCCAGCGTATTACCTTTTACCTGCTGCGCTCTTCCGCGGAACAGGCGCGCGGCCTCGCCGAGGCCATCACCTCGCTGAAAGAGAAGATCACCCTCTGCTCGAAGTGCTGCAACGTCACCGAACTCGATCCCTGCCCGATATGCCGGAACCCGCAACGGGAGACCCACCAGCTTTGCATCGTGGAGCAGCCGCAGGACATCGTCGCGCTGGAGCACACCGGCATCTACCGGGGGCTCTACCATGTCCTCCACGGGGCCATCTCGCCGTCCGAGGGCATCGGCAGCGACGACATCCGCATCCGTGAACTTACCGAGCGCCTCAAGGAAGGCACCATCACCGAGGTCATCATGGCGACCAACGCCAACCTGGAAGGCGAGCAGACCGCCATGTATCTCAGCCGCATTATCAACCCGATGGGTATCAAGGTCACCCGACTCGCCCGGGGACTCCCCTATGGCGCCGAGCTTGAATACGCCGATGATGTAACCCTGACCCGCGCTTTTGAAGGACGCTCAGAGTTTTAACCTTCCATAGAATATTAAGGGAGGTGTCATATGTCCTGGGTACCCGCTTTCGATATCGGCGTGTGGAACGGCTGGCTCTTCATGCTCGTCTACCCTCTCCAGTGGCTGGCCGTCCTTGTTGTCCCAAAACACATCGCGGAACGCACCAGCCACGCTGCGGAGATATTCCGCAGCCGCAAAGACAAGGTCATGGCGTGGTTCGTCCAGGGACTGTGGATAGGCGCAACGCTGTACTCGATTTTCGTGCCGTTCCGGACCGGGACGGCCTGGATGTGGGTGGGACTGGCGTTCTTCATCATCGGAGTCGCGGTGCTCGTTGCCGCCACGCTGGCGGTCGGTAAAACCCCGGTGGGGCGTCCTTTTTCCACCGGTATCTACCGGTATTCCCGGCACCCGATGTATCTTTCCATGCTGCTCGTCTACCTGGCTGTCAGTATCGCCGCCGCTTCCTGGGTATTCCTCCTCATCACCATCGCCACGTTCTTCCTCCAGCGATACCAGGCCATGAAGGAAGAAGACTACTGCTGCCGGGAACTCGGGCGGGCTTACCAGGACTACATGACAGCTACCAGCCGATGGTTCGGGCTGCCTTCACGTAGAGGAGCATGACCAGGTTCACAGGAATACAAGCCATTTCTTTCGACGGCGACCAGACGCTGTGGGACTTCAAGGCCGTCATGCACCACTCGCTGGAATGTGTCCTGAAAGAACTGGAAACACTGAGTCCGGTGGCGGCGTCCCGGCTGGACATTCCGAAGATGATCGCCATACGTGACCGAGTCGCTGATGAACTCAAAGGAAGGACACCAAACCTGGAGCAGGTCCGGCTTGAATCATTTAAACAGGCACTCCGGGACGCCGGGCATCCCGATGATGCGCTGGGGGTGCACTTGAACGAGGTCTATTACCGGCGCAGGTTCGAGGACATAGGGCTCTATGACGAGACGCTTACCGTACTGGGCGAGCTCAAAAAACGGTTTCGTATCGGCCTCCTCTCAAACGGCAACACCTACCCGGACCGCTGCGGTCTGGATGGGCTGTTCGACTTCGTTGTCTTTTCCCAGGACTGCGGCTTTGAAAAACCGGACCGTGAATTTTACCGCTTTTCCCTGGAAGCCGCCGGTTGCCCGGCGGACAGGCTTTTGCACGTGGGGGATTCCATCGATAACGATGTCATCGGCGCCCGGAACTGCGGCATCGCCTCCATCTGGCTGAATCGGGACAGTCTTTCTCCCGAAGGTCTGCCGCCGGACGTGCCGGTGATAAAAACACTCTGTGAATTATTGCAAATAGCCTGAAAATCTGCCGATAATGAAGTATGGCGGAACCGC
>CAZQQL010000172.1:0-3528 GCA_964595455.1 uncultured Dehalococcoidaceae bacterium | reverse complement strand
AGGCCGCCCTCGTCACGGGGGCCGGCAGCCAGGTCGGCTTCGGGAAGGAAACAGCCCTATTGCTGGCCAGGGAAGGCTGTGACACCATTGCGGTTACGGATGTGAACCTGGAAGACGCGGAAAAAACGGCTGAAGCCGTGAAGAAGCTCGGCGCCAAATCCATCGCCGTCAAGGCGGACATCACCAACGGGACGGAAGTCGACGTCATGGTCAAGAAGGTCCTCGATACCTTCGGCAAGATCGACATTCTCTGCAACGTCGCCGGCGGCATCATCCACAAGGACGGCGTTCCCATCGATGAGCAGGACCAGGCAACCTGGGAAAAGCAGCTCAAGCTGAACGTCATCGGGACGATGAACGTCACCAAGGCCCTGATCCCGCAGATGCGGAAGAACAAGTACGGCGTCATCGTCAACATCGGCTCCGGCAGCACGCACCAGTACGCCATGGGCGTCGGGACGTATGCCATGTCCAAGTATGCCCTTGACCTGTTCACCAAGCAGCTTGCCTTCGTGGAAGGGAAGTACGGCATCCGCGTCAACTGCGTCGCCCCCGGCCCGGCTCCCACGAACTTCGGCGCCATTTTACGGCAGGACGCTCCCAAGCTGCCGCCGGAAGAAATGGAAAAAGCCCGCGCCGCCATGATGGGGAACTTCCCCCTCGGCAGGATGGGCACCGCGACCGATATCGCCAATGCCACGATCCTGCTTGCGTCCGATGTCACCAGCTACATCACCGGCCAGGTGCTCCACGTATCCGGCGGTTCCGTGCTCTAAACGGTTTCAGAAAATACAGGAGGTCAGGAATGAGCGGAAAATACGATCAATACATCCATCATCCACCCCACTTGCGTCTTTCTCTGAAGGCTGATAACAGCGTCGTGTTTGACGGCCTGATGATCGGCCACCAGCAGCTCGGCTACGGTTTTACCATCGGCCACCAGTTCGTACGGAAACCGTTCCGGGGCGATAATCCCTGCCACACCCACAATTTCCAGGAATTCATTGCCTGGTACGGCGGCAATCCGGACGATCCCAATGACTTCGGCGGCGAGGTCGAGTTCTACTTCGGCGAGGAGATGGAGAAGCACGTCTTCACCAAGCCGACCATCGTCTCTCTGCCGCCGGGGCTCCCGCACTGTCCGCTGGAGATCACCCGCGTGGACAGGCCCATCATCCAGATAGAGGTCATGATCACCGGACCGGGCGGCACCCGCGAGCCGTACTTCGAGGCGGACAAGGACTTCAGCCCGGACAAGGTCATGAACTTCCAGGTCCTGCCGTAACCGGCACGGACAAGTCCTGATAAAACGAAGACCGGACTCATGCGGGTTTAACCCGAGGCATGGGTCCGGTCTCTGCTTTTTGTGTTATTCGGTCAGACCGGCCAGGTCGAATATTTCGATGCGCGGCTGGTTAGGCGAAGCTGCGATGAACCAATAAAGGTATCCATCTACCAATGTGTAATACATTCCACCGCCGCCATTGAATTCATCGAAGAAACTCCAGAAATCGGGCATACGGGCAAATCCGGAGTACTCTGGATTCGCCGGGTCCGTAACATAGAAGATATTTATCCTCTCCTGGATGCTTCTCGGTGAGTCCGCAATCGCGAAGACATAAACCGTCCCTTGATGTACCAAAAGAGGTCCCAAGAGATGTTGTTCCGCTTCCAGATATGCGACCTCTGATGGATCCCACGGATTACTGATATCAAGTATCAGCAGGCCGGTCTCATCCTCAGAGCTTAGCGTGAGATAAAGGAAATTTCCTGCCGCCGCCATGTTGCCTGGATTGGCGGGAGTCCCGTCAGACAATGCGAACGTACGGGTATCAGTGATGCGAAGGGAGCCGGGCAATAAAGCATCGATGATGTATAACGTATCTCTTGATTCCGCCAGGATACAGTCCTCCGCAATGATAAATGTGACTAATGATTTCGTGGGGAAATCCAAGCTGCCGAGCATTTGCGGGCTAGATGGGTCGGAAACATCAAGCGTGGTGATTTGCCGCCTGCCATGCTCGAAGATGTAAGCAAGCTTTCCGGACACGGTTAGACTGCTGCCGTTGACCTCGCTGAATTGCGCAAGTTCGCGCGGGTGGGCCGGATCGGAAATGTCCAGTATCCAGAGGCAGGAATCGGTGCAGACATAGAGATTCATTCCGGACACAGCCAACTGGTACAGGAAACCGATATTTGCCGACGCTTCCAGATACGCTACCTTGACGGGTTTAATGGGATTTTCGATATCGAGGACCAGAATACCAGGCGCTGCACCGGTGTCGTTGTTCAATGTATCCAGCGTTGTGAAGAGGTACTCTCTCCCGTTTATCTCGCCGTGAACGGCCTGTCCGGCTCTCGATGCTCCTGCTGCTTCGATAATGAATTCACTGATTGGTTCGAGATTGTAGATTCCCGTTACCTCGGTCGGCATTGTGTAAATTTCTTCCGGCGCCTGGAAATGTATCGTTTCTCCCTTCTTCTGTCCGTCAGGCATTTCATAGGTGACGTACAAGCCGGAATTCTCGATGGCTTCAGCTATCATCCCCGGTGATTCGGTGGTTGCATTGTAGCCGTAGGTTATGCAAAATTCCAGGTCTTGACCATCCTCCAGCCACCAGGGAGGGTTATCCCAGGTACGGTCGGTTTCCAGCGTCCAGCGCGTCCAAATACCGCTTTCAGAACTAAGCGGCAGTATGTCCGTACGGATTTTCCCCAGCAATTCACCATATACATTGGTCAGCGTCACATAATAATTTATTTCACGATTGGCAGGATCCTGATTGCTGATTTCCACAAGAACGTCTATTTCGAAAGCTTGTTCGTCAGGTACCATCGTCGCCCAGCCGGGCAGCAGTTGCCCGTCAGTATCGAGCGGAGGCGCGATGGTTATCGGCTCATTAAAGTCACAATATTTGTAGGATTGGGTAACGGATTTGGATTCCGTATTCATCTGGCGCAGCAGGTAATCATCTTTCCCAATCCAGAGTTCTATGTACCTGTTTCCCAAACGCTCACGGAACATCTCGATTTCTTCCTGGATTCGCTCTTCAGACATGGGGGGATACCCTGCTTGATGGCGGGAGCGGATATCCTTTTCAAAGTCATACAGGCCGCGGTAATGGACACAGGCCACGCCTTCTATGTCCTCGGCGGGCAATTCCTCGATGTCTTTCATTTTATCGAACATATCAAGAACGAATTCCCTTGAAATCCAGGAGGAAAACATGTGGATCTGTGACAGCACATGTGACGGCGATGGGAAGTCTCCCAAGTAGTACTGATCGTCTCCGAGCACAATATATTTCCGGACATTGCCGTCGATATCTTCCCTGATGTAAGCCTTATCCGGCGCTGAAAACTCCATGTAATATTTTTCAATATACGTCCCGTTAACCGATGCGGTCAGGGAATAACGATACGACGAGACCTCAGCGATAGCATCATGAGCCCTGGCGAGAACGGCGTCCGGGCCGAGCGGAGAACTCCACGGCTGCAGCACCGCCAGCAGGACGATGATAACCACCA
>CAZQQL010000171.1:0-3694 GCA_964595455.1 uncultured Dehalococcoidaceae bacterium | reverse complement strand
CCCATCCCGTCATGTCGATGGCGCCTGGCATAGCTATCATCCTGGTAGTGCTCGCCTTTAACCTGGTCGGCGACGGACTGAGAGACGCCCTGGACCCGAGACTTCGCGGAAGAATTTAGAAGGAGAAGAAGATTCATATATGCCGCCGCTGCTGGAAGTAAAAAATCTGGAAGTCATCTTTGAGACCATGTCCGGCGTTGTCAAAGCCGTTAATGGCGTGTCATATCACATCGATACGGAAGAGGTGGTCGGGCTGGTAGGGGAAAGCGGGTGCGGTAAATCGGTCAGCCAGATGGCGGTGACGCAACTGATCGCAACTCCGCCCGGCCGGATCATCGGAGGCGAGGCCGTTTTCGAGGGGCAGGACCTGTTGAAATACGGCCGCGACAGTGATGAAATGCGTTCCGTCCGGGGCGGCAAAATCGGTATGATCTTCCAGGAACCGATGACCTCGTTCAATCCGGTCTACACCATCGGCAACCAGATCATGGAGTCGTTGCGGCTTCACCTCCAGATGCCGCCGGAAGCGGCGCGGAGGAGGGCCATCGAACTCCTCGATGAAGTCGGGATTCCTGACGCCAGAGTCCGCATCGATAATTATCCCCATCAGTTCAGCGGCGGCATGCGGCAGCGTTCCATGATCGCTATGGCCTGTTCCTGCCGGCCCAAGCTGGTGATCGCCGATGAACCTACTACCGCGCTTGATGTGACGACCCAGGCCCAGGTACTCGAGGTCATGATGGACATGGTGAAAGAATACCATTCGTCGCTGGTTATCGTGACGCATAACCTGGGGATCGTCGCCCGTCACGCACATCGCATTCTTGTCATGTACGCCGGGCGCATCGTCGAAGCCGGCAGCGCCGATGATGTCTTCAGCAACCCGATGCATCCGTATACCATCGCATTGTTAAAATCGGTCCCCCGGTTGGATGAACCGAGGGGAAGGCAGCTCGTACCTATATTCGGGCTGCCGCCGAACTTGATTGATATGCCTCCCATCTGTGCGTTCAAGCCGAGGTGTGCTTTTTCAGACAAGTGCAACTGTGAGAATGACCCGGAACTGCGGCATGCGGGGAACAACCACTACGTACGTTGCCATATCGATGTAAAAGGAACATCCAATGGAGTCTTCTGACAATAACCTTCTGGAAATCAAGAACCTCAAGATGTACTTTCCCGTCACACGAGGGGTTTTCCGGCGCAAGGTCGCTGACATCAAGGCCGTCGATGACATCAGTTTCAACGTGAAAAAAGGTGAAACAATAGGTCTTGTCGGTGAGAGCGGCTGCGGTAAAACCACGGTCGGCCGGTGTTTGCTGCGGCTGTATAAGCCTACCGCCGGTCACATATTGTTCAGGAACCAGGACATCGCCAATATCCCGCGGAAAAAGGTTAGAAGTCTGCGCCGGGAAATCCAGTTGATATTCCAGGACCCGTATGGGTCTCTTGACCCGAGGCAGAGCGCCGGCAGCATCGTTGGCGAGGCGCTGCAGATCCACCATCTGTCCGGTACGAAACAGGAATATGAAGACCGGGTGAGAGAGTTGTTCACGCTCGTCGGCCTTGACCCGGAAATGATGGACCGTTATCCGCACGAATTCAGCGGCGGCCAGAGACAGCGTATCGGCATAGCCCGCGCCCTGTCCTGCAATCCGTCCGTTATAGTCTGTGACGAACCTATCTCCGCCCTCGATGTCTCCATACAGGCCCAGATCATCAACCTGTTGCAGGACCTGCAAAAAAGGCTGGGCCTGACCTACCTTCTGATCGCTCATGACCTGTCATTGGTCCGGCATATCAGCGATACGGTTGCGGTCATGTATCTCGGCCATATCGTTGAGTTTTCCGACTGGAAAGACCTCTACGATAATCCTTTGATGCCGTACACCCGGGCACTGCTTTCCGCGGTGCCCATACCTGATCCCCTGGTAGAGCGGAAACGTGAACGTATCATTCTCAAGGGCGATGTACCGAGCCCCATCAACCCGCCTTCGGGGTGCCCGTTTCATCCCCGTTGCTGGATGGCCATACCTGAATGCAGTAAGGAACGCCCGGAATTGAGAGAAGTGAAACCAAATCATTTCGTAGCCTGTATCAGGGTCTGAATTCCCCTGAACAGGTCGGGCCCGTTAGAAAAGTATATAATTATCAGACTACCGGAGGAGGATACTATGGAACTCGATCTCATCATGAAAGGGAACATAATTACCGTCGTCAATCAGCAGCCGCGGGCCGAGGCTATCGGCATCAAGGATGGAAGAATTGTCTCCGTGGGTACCTCGAAAGAGGTTGAGGCAAACGCCGGGAAATCCACGAAGGTCATGGACCTGACCGGTAAGACGATCCTCCCCGGATTCATCGATAGCCATGCCCATCCGATGGGTACGGGCAAGAACCGGCTCGGTGTCGGTATGTCTTCCGTCACGACGATCAAGGAAGCCCTGGACAGGATAAAGCAACGCGCCCAGAAAACCGCCGAGGGCAATCTTATCTTCTGCCCGGACTATAACCGCCAGCAGGTTGCCGAGAAACGTTACCCAACCCGCTATGAACTGGACGGTATCTCATCAAAACACCCCATATGGATCCAGCATTATGACGGCCATTACTCGCAGGTCAACAGCCTGGCCATCGACCTGCTTCACTTCCAGCCCGGGATGGAAGGCGTCGAAGTTGATGCGAAGGGTGAAGTCACCGGGCTTATCATGGACCCGGCTTCCGCCCGTCCGCTGAGCGGAGGAGACAACTTTACCGATCCGGACCTGGCCATGGAAGCTCTCACGCTCGTCACGAAGGAAGCGGCCTCCGTCGGTATCACCACGCTCTTTGCCAAGGAAGGGCTGGAAAATGCTGAATTCATCCACAAAAACCTGGACAAAATACCCGTGAGGATTCGTCACATGGTGTTCCCCGGGTTCGGTTCTGCTTCCGTGGACGATGTAATCAACAGCAAGTGGCTCGGCGAACATATCTGTGTCTGCAACCTGACGGACGGCTCTGTCGAAGGCCGCACCGCCGCCCTCTACGAACCCTACGCAGATGACCCGACCACCCTCGGCATGCTGCATCACACGGACGAAGAGTTTTACAGCTTCGTTGAAAAAGTGCACAGGGCCGGCTGTCAGCTTTCCATCCATGCCGAGTCCGAGAGGGCCATTGACCAGACGCTCTGGGCGTTCGAAAAAGCCCTTGAGAAGTATCCGCGCAAGGACCACCGCCACCGCATTGAGCATTTTGAGATCGTCACCCGGAAACAGATTAACCGGGTCGCCCGGCTCGGTGTCGCCCTGGGTATGCAGCCCATGTTCATCATCGAGTGTGAAGGCCCTAACCTCGATTACTATCGCTCATTGCTGGGTGAAGAACGGGTAAGGCGTACGCAGATGCTCCGTTCCATCCTGGACGAGGAAATACTTGTTTCCGGCGGTTCCGATACCCCGGTCACCAGGATGAACCCCCTGGGCGGGATATCAGCTTGTGTCAATCACCCGCTGAAAGAGCAGCGCATAGATGTCTACGAAGCCATCGAAGTGTTCACCATCAACGGAGCGAAGATAGGCTTCGAGGAAAACGAAAAGGGCAGCATCGAGGCGGGTAAACTGGCGGATTTCGTAGTCCTGTCTGAAGACCCGTACTGCGTGCCTAAAGAGGCCATCGGAGACATCAAGGTTGAAATGACCATCGTCGGCGG
>CAZQQL010000170.1:0-3712 GCA_964595455.1 uncultured Dehalococcoidaceae bacterium | reverse complement strand
ATCCGGCTTCCCGCGGCGGCATGGCCAAGGCGCCGTTCGATACCATCGGGGATACACTGCGGGGCACCAAGGGCGTTATCATGGACATGCGCCGCCGGCCAGAAAAACTCCTCGCCGCTATCGATGTCGTCACGCAGTTCACCATCGACCAGACCCTGGAATCCCTGAACAAGAGTAAGGGTTTCCAGGTCATGTTCCCGCTGCACAAGGGCGCGGACGGCTGGATGTCCGACAAGCAGTTCCAGACGTTCTACTGGCCGTCGCTGCGTAAGGTCATCAACGCCCTTATCGATGAAGGCATCCTCGTCTACCTCTTTGCGGAGGGTTCCTACGAGACCCGGCTGGACAGCGTCAACGAGTTCCCCAAGGGCACCGTGGCCTGGCTGTTCGATAAGACAGACATGGGCAAGGCCAAGAAAGCGCTCGGAGATAAGTGCTGCATCGCCGGCAACGTCCCGACATCCCTCATCGTCACCGGCACGCAGCAGCAGGTCAAGGACTACTGCCGTAAACTCATCGAGACCTGCGCTCCGGGCGGCGGTTACATCCTCTCCGGCGGCGCCATGGTTGATGCCGGAGATCCAACCAACATCAGGGCAATGATGGATGCCGCTCTGGAATACGGTGTCTACAGGAAGTAAAACAGAGGATCGCCGGGGAGGACCGACATGGAACGTTACGGGAATATCGAAGCCTGCATCGAGGTGATGAACGCTTACGGTGCCGAGTTCGTGTTCTTCAACCCCGGCATCGATAACGTGCCGCTCCTGGAAACCCTCGCCGAATACCGGGCTTCCGGTCGGAAAAGCCCGCGCGGTGTTCTCTGCCTCGATGAGTTCGTCACCATGACCGCCGCCCACGGCGCCTGGATGGCATCCGGACGGCCGCAGGTCGTCTCCGTCCACTCTGAACTGGGCGTCCTGCAACTCGGCGGTTCTCTCCATAACGCGCAATGGGGTCGGGTCCCGGTGGTGTTCCTGACCGAAAACCAGGGACCTGCCCGGCGCACTACCTGGCGCGGGGATGCTTTTGACCAGGGCGCCATGGTGCGCAGCTTCGTCAAGTGGGACCTTGAGGTAACCGGCGAAGATGATGCTGCAACAGTCCTGGCCGAAGCTTTCCGCATCGCAACTACGGAGCCATGCGGGCCTGTATATCTCAATCTTCCCCGGCAGGCGTTCTGGGACACCCGGTCAAAGGCCGGAAATGGTCCGGTAAAGATAAGCACGCCCCATTACCCGCAGGCAAATAACTCAGACCTGGAGAAGGTAGCTGATATCCTCCTGGAAGCAGACGACCCGCTGATCGTCACCGGCTACTACGGGCGCAACCCGGAGGCGGTAGCCGGCCTGGTCAAGTTCGCCGAGACCATCGGCGCCCGCGTCCAGGGCGCTGATGTCCGGGTCAACTTCCCCACTGAACACCCGCTGGCTGTGCTGGACCATCCGGAACGTGGCGCCGGTACACCGCCGCTGGCGGCCGCGGATGTCATTCTCGCCATCGACTATGATATGCATTACGCCGCACCGCCGCTTTCCCCACGGGAAGACGCCCGGATACTCCACATCGATATCGATACCGTGAAGAAGAACGTCCCCCTCTGGGGACGTCAACCGGACATCGCCGTGACCGGTCAGTCCGGCGAAATCGTCCCGGCGCTGACTGCCATCTTCGAACGCCGAATGACGCCCGAAATCAGGAACAAAATCACGGTCCGCAAGGGACGTTGTGCCCGGGAACATGATCATCTGGCTGGTGAATGGAGGCAACTTGCCGAAAGTCATGCTGACCGGACGCCGGTATCCGCCCACTGGCTCAGTTACTGCATTGACAAGGTCTTCGGCGACAACACCATCATCGTCAACCAGACCATATCGCCGTCATCCATCGTTGCCAACCTGGTCCGGCGCAGTCGGCCCGGTTCGTTGCTTTCCTGCGCCGGCGGCTGCATCGGCTGGGCGCCCGGGGCAGGGCTCGGCGCCAAGCTGGCCTCTCCGGATAAAACAGTCATCAGCCTGATGGGCGACGGTGCCTTTGTTTATGGCTGCCCGGAAGCCACCCTATGGACTGCGAAGACATATAATGCCCCGTTCCTTGGCATCATCTTCAATAATCGCGGTTACGGCGCTATCAAAGGCCTGTTCCGCCGCCGGTATGAAGTTGAGAATATGGGCGCGGACATATCTTCACCACCGGACTATGCCGCCGTTGCCGCAGCGTGCGGGGCTTTCGGCATGACGGTCAGAGAACCGGACGGCGTTATGCCCGCCCTTGGGACGTGTCTTGACAAGGTCCGGCAGGGCAAGCCGGCCATCCTCGATGTCTGGATAGACCCGGTTTAGCGCTACGGCATCGGTGATTTTTTAGGTTTGATGGAAGCCCAGAGCTGCCGCACATCATCGTATGGGGCAGCTTCAGCCCGGCACTCCCTGTCCAGCAGCATCGTCATGCGTTTTTCCCCATAAGGCGGCCACTCACCGATGGTCTTTCCGCCGGGTCTGCCTGTCCGTGCAAACGAAAGCCATGCATCCTGTATACAATCGGAGAGATGGTCAGCGTCCGGCCCCGTTCCGCAGAACAGCGGTTCCATGTTGCCGAAAACAAACCCGATCTCCAGCGCATGGCAGGCGCCGAGCGGGCCGCCCGCCGGATTCGTCCAGGTGAACAGGTAGCTGTAGGCATCCTGTCCGTTCCGGGTCTGGGCCTCCACGAGTTCGACGGCCGGCATCCGGAACATCATGTCTGTCTGAACAGCTACCCAGACTTCCCGGTTCGTTCCGGATTTGCCGCGCTTTTTCAGGTGCGTCCGGTAAGCATCGAAGACAACTGGGACATCTTTGTCCTCTAGGAATTCGGAAAGCCTTTTGGTAAGAGCGGCATCATCCAGGTAGAAATCCGGCGGCTCCATCATAGCAAAGAGGGTGTACTCATCGAGATTGGTGCCGATGATCGTCCGAACACCCTTCGCAGAACCCTTTTTCGCCATTTCATTGGTGATGTCAGGGATGACCTCGCCGTCGATGACAGGAGCTATAGCGGTAAGTTTCACTGCTTCTCCCGGAGTTGTGGCCTTTCTCATTTCCTCGTCAGCATCGAGTATCTGCTGCGGCGTCAGCCGGTACAGGGCTTCGGTAGCATTTCCTTCGATGCCGAGCACCCTCAGGAATTTCCTCCCCACATCAGCGGCATGCTCCCGTGGCACTGCCGTGCTGCCGACGCCGCTCTCCAGGATGGCTTTCTGAAAGAGCCCTTTCGCGGCCGGCATAGCCAACAGGCACCCGATGCTCATCGCCCCGGCGGATTCCCCGAACACGGTGACGTTGGAAGGGTCGCCGCCAAAAACAGCAATATTGTCCCTGACCCATTGCAGCGCCGCCACCTGGTCGAGCAACCCTTCATTGCCCGTTGCGGATACTCTTCCGTTCGTGGCTTCCTTGAGCCGCAGGAAACCGAGCATACCGAGACGATAGTTACAGGTAACGAAGACTATATCCCCTTTTTCCACCAGGCTGGTCGTCCGATAGTTGGCCGCAGAACCGGAACCCATGGTGAACGCCCCGCCGTGTATCCATACCATAACGGGCCGCTTCCTGCCATCGAGGCCCGGAGTGTACACGTTAAGATAAAGGCAGTCTTCCGATTGCGGTTCCGGTTCCACCACGGCCATGCCCGGGGGCGGCGCTATCATTTCTGGCTGGATAGAGGTTGCTCC
>CAZQQL010000169.1:0-3743 GCA_964595455.1 uncultured Dehalococcoidaceae bacterium | reverse complement strand
TGAGCGGTGACTGGAGTTCAGACGTGTGCTCTTCCGATCTCGGCAGCAACCTGCGCAAGGTCATGTACGACTACGGGGAACTGGTGCGCGCCTGGAAGAAGTTTCTCAAGGACTTCGATTCGGACGCTACGCTGGGAGCGATGCTGGTACCGCCCGGACGCGCATTCGATATCACTGACTACAAGCTGTACAAGTGGCCGGGGCATGGCATTCCGGAAAGCGCCATGTCCTACCAGGCCGTCGAAGGCGAACGGCTCAAGCCGGGCGAGTACGACCAGTTCATCGAAGACCCCTCGGACTTCTGGCTGCGGACCTTCCTGCCGCGCATCTTCGGCGCATTGGAAGGTTTCAGCCAGCTGCCTGCCCTGCGGTCTTTCGAGGAGATATCGCCGGCAGCCCTTATCCCGTTCGGACTGCCGGGGGTCCAGAAAGGGCTCCAGGCCCTGATCGACGCCGGGCAGGAAGCCATGAAATGGGCCCAGGCGGCCGGAGAGGTCAGCGCCGAGGCGCTCGCGCTGGGGTATCCCGGCATGGCGGGCGGCCTGGCCAAAGCGCCGTTCGATACACTCGGGGACACGCTCCGCGGAACGCAGGGGATCATGATGGACATGTTCCAGCGGCCGGACAAGATATTCGCCGCCATGGAACGCATCGCGCCCATCACCATCAAGGCGGCCATCGGCATGGCCGATGCTTCCGGGGTGCCCCTGGTTATGTTCCCGCTCCATAAAGGGGCGGATGCGTTCATGTCCGTCAAGCAGTACGAAAAATTCTACTGGCCGACGTTCCGGCGGGTCGTCATGGCCCTCATCGACGAAGGCATCACGCCCGTACTGTTCGCGGAAGGCAGCTACAACAAGCGGCTCGAAATCATCGGCGACTTCCCGAAGGGGACGGTGGCCTGGTACTTCGACCAGACGGACATCATCAACGCCAAGAAGATGATCGGCGACAAGTGCTGCATCATGGGCAACATCCCGACGTCATTGATGATGACCGGTACCGCGCAGCAGGTCAAGGACCACTGCCGCAAGCTCATCGAAGCCTGCGCGCCCGGCGGCGGGTACATCCTGGCCGGCGGCGCCAACATCGATGAGGGCAGCCCCGAGAACATGCATGCCGTCATGGATGCGGCCAAAGAGTACGGCGTTTACAAGTAAATTGTCCGGATATCGGTAAATCACATGGTCAGCGGCTCGAACAAAGCCGCTGACCATGCTTCAAACTGCGTTTCGTCGGCGTCCTGCATTCCCCGCTACTCCGGTTTTCCAGAAAAACAACCCACCCGGGCGATGCTTGGCCGGGACATCCGGTTATTCAGAGTCCGGGGTGGCAAAGGAGTAAGAAGATGGAAAAGCAATGGGCAGAGATGACCTGGGAGGAAAAAAGAGAAAAACGCTTCCAGGAATGGCTTTCTCCCAAGGTCGCTTTTGAAACTCCTCAGGCGGGAGAAGCCTACCGCGCCAGGGTCAACCGGTTCATGCACGCCATCAAGCTGGAGGAACCGGACCGCGTTCCCGTCATGCTGCCGGTGGAGTATTACCCGGCTTACTATAACGGCGGCAACCTTAAAAAGGTCATGTATGATTATGACGAGCTGCGCCGCGCGTGGCTCCGTTTTATCCGCGAGTTCGAGATGGACTCGTTCAATGCTCCCAGTCTCGTTTTCCCCGGCAAAGTACTGGAACTGATCGATTACAAGATCCAGAAATGGCCCGGTCACGGTCTTCACGATGACGCGCCTTCGCAACAATTCGTCGAGGGCGAGTACATGTCCCCCGACGAATATGATTATTTGATACAAGACCCTGCGGACTTCTACCAGCGGTACTATCTGCCCCGCATGGCCGGCAGCTTCAGTGCGTTCCGTAAACTCGCACATCTTACGCCTTTTGTCGCCATCCCGGTCTCGTACCTGGCTGCTTTCGGCGACCCCGGGGTGGAAGCTGCTTATAAGACGATGCTGGAAGCCGGGCGCGAGACGCTCAAGTGGGCGAGCGTGGTGGGTGAAGTAGCCCAGGCTTCGCTGAAGGCCGGTTTTCCCACCGTCTGGGGCGGCATGTCCGGCGCGCCGTTCGACCAGATAGGCGATTTCCTGCGCGGCACCCAGGGCATCATGATGGACATGTTCAAGCGGCCGGACAAACTACAGGCGGCGATGAAGCGCCTCGTTCCCATCATGATAGAAGAAGCGGTCGCCGGCGCCAACCAGTCCGGCTGTCCGATCATTTTCATGCCGCTCCACAAGGGGACCGGCGGTTTCATGTCCGGCAAACAGTTCGAGACGTTCTACTGGCCGACGTTCCGGGACGTGCTCATCGGGCTCATCAACGAGGGCCTCGTGCCGATGCCGTTCGCTGAGGGTAACTACGAGCCGCGCCTGGAGGTCATCAAGGACCTGCCGCGCGGTTCCGCCATCTGGTTCTTCGAGCAGATGGACATGGCGAAGGCCAAGAAGGTACTCGGTGACAGCGCCTGCATCGCCGGCGGCGTCCCCGCATCCGCTCTCTGCACGGGCACGCCGCAGGATGTCAAAGAGGCCAGCCGCAAGGCCATTGAGGCCTGCGCCCCCGGCGGCGGCTTTATACTGACCGCCGGCGTTCACATGGACAAGGGCGATCCGGACAACCTTCAGGCCATGATGGATGCGGCCATGGAATACGGAGTATACGGGAAATAACATACCGGAAGAGAGCGGAGGTTCTATGCAGGGCGTTGAAAACTGGAACGAGCTTACCTGGCAGGAAAAACGTGAAGAGCGTTTCAAGCGGTGGCTGAATCCCGGGAACATCAGGTTCAACAGCCCGAAAGCCGAACGCCTCTACAGGGACCGCATCAACCGGTTCATCAAGGCCATCAAGATGGAAGAGCCGGACCGCGTGCCCGTCATCCTTCCTTCCGGGTTCTTCCCGGCGTACCATGCCGGCATCTCCTTTCATGACATGATGTATGACGTGGAACAGACGAAAACCGCCTGGCACAAGTTCATGAAGGACATCGGGGACGTGGACACTTTCACCGGGCCGGGCCTCGTCATGCAGGGCAAGGTCATGGAAGCCCTCCAGGTCAAGACGCAGAAATGGCCCGGCTACGGCTTGGCCGAAGACGCCTTCTATTACCAGTTCGTTGAAAACGAATACATGAAAGCCGGCGAATATGATTACTACCTGCACCAGCCGGAAGACTACGCTGTGCGCGTCCAGTTACCGCGCGCTGCCGGCCTCTTTCAGCCCTTTGAGAAGCTCCCGCCGCTCCAGGTCCTCGGGCAGCCCATGGCCTGGGTCGGCCTTTTCAGCGACCCTGAGATGCGTACCCTCTTCCAGACGCTCATGGACCTGGCCCCTTCCATGCAGGCCTGGCAGAAAGAGATAGCCGGAGTGAACGATGACATGCGCGCCGAGGGCTTTCCTTCCTTCGGGGGAGGGTTCGCCGGAGCGCCGTTCGATATGCTCGCAGACGCCATGCGGGGCACGAAAGGCATCGCCTCGGACCTCTACCGCCAACCGGGCAAGATCCTCGAAGCGATCGAGAAAAACACCCCGAAGATGATCGAGCAGACCATCCGCATGGCGGACGCTTCGGACTGTCCCGTCGTCATCATGCCGCTGCACAAAGGCGATGACCGCTTCATGTCCGACAAGCAGTTCGAGAAGTTCTACTGGCCCAGCTTCAAGCGGGTGCTGCTCGCCATGATCGAGGAAGGCCTCGTGCCGTACCCCTTCGCGGAAGGGGCGTTCAACCGC
>CAZQQL010000168.1:0-3767 GCA_964595455.1 uncultured Dehalococcoidaceae bacterium | reverse complement strand
GGCAGCGGTTCCAGGGACAGTTGCGCGTGAGTCTCATGAGAAGAGAATACGCCTCGCTCGGCGGGCGGATCGGGCCGATCTCGTACGTACTCGCGTGCAGTCCATCTAGAGCCACGGGAAAACGTTGCTCCTGATGTACTTGAAATTCTCTTTCACCTGTTCTTCCCCGATGACCGGGCCCATATGCCCGGGGAAGAGGCCGGCGGGGTTCAGCGTCGCCAGGTATTCGATCGAAGCTTTGAGCTGGTCGCCGCTGCCGCCCGGGAGGTCGGTCCGGCCGGTGTTCATCTGGAACAGGACATCGCCGCAGACCAGGAAGCGGTCCTTTTTCAGGAAGAAACAGACGCTGTCCGGGGAATGGCCGGGAGCGGGTATCATCTGGATTTCCAAATCGTCCACGATCAGGGTATCGCCGTCGAGGACGGCGTCCTCGGTGAATTCGTCCGGCTCGGCGCCGAAGAACCGGGCGGCATCGACGACGACCGTATCGTAATTGACCTTCTGGACGGCGTGGAGCATGATGGTCGCGCCGGAGAACTTCTTGAAGTCCTCGTTGGCGCTGCAGTGGTCGGCGTGGAGGTGGGTGTTGTAGATTGTCCCGATGTTCTCCGGCCGGATGCCGTCCTGCTGCATGGCCCGGACAAGGGCGGGCAGGTAGCGGGGGTTGCCGGGATCGATGATGATACCGGGCTTGCCGGGAATGATATACGTGTTACTGTCCATCATCCCCTGTTCGGGATAGAAATATAGATTCTCGTTCACTTTCATGTTATAGTATCTCCATAGGTTCTGTGGCGTTACCTGTCCCATTATATACCATCGAATCTGCATCATAAACCGGAGGGAAGTACAATGGGAATTTTCGCACTCGTCACGGGGATCCTCGGGGGACTGTCCACCATTTACGGCGCGCTGGACGCTTTCGATGTACTGCCGGACGCCATTACCCTGACCCAGGTAGACTGGACATTCTGGCTGGTTCTGGCAGCCATTCTGATGCTGGCCACCATCGCCCTCCTGCATGCCCGCGGCCCCATGGGTGACTAATCTGCGCCGGAGCGATTTCTGAACGTGACACCGGGTAAACCGGGCGTCCGCCTGACCGTCAAGGTCTCTCCCGGGGCTTCCCGCAACGAGATAGCCGGTTTTCGGGACGATGTTCTGCTGGTCAAAATAGCCGCCGCCCCGGAAAAGGGCAAGGCCAACCGGGAACTCATCGATTTTCTCAGCGATAAGCTGGGCATACGGAAATCCGATATCAACGTCCTCCGCGGCGAGACCAGCCGGACGAAGCTACTGGAAATAATCGGGCTACCCGACTCCGCTATCCGGGAAAAGCTGGAAAACAGATAAAAAGAAGGGGACTTGCGCCCCCTTCCTCAATATCATGCTAATTATGACGTTTTCCGGTTCCGCTTCCGCCGCACTACCAGGAACACCACCACCAGGATAACGATCCACACCGGGCTGAAGATACCCAGCCAGATGAGGATGTTCAGGAGCACCCGCCCGAAGCCGACCAGGCCCTTCCAGGCACTGTCCGCCACGCTGCCGGCCTTCCAGCCGGGATTAACGGTGACGTAGTCTTCCCTGGTATACGTTTCCGCATTACCGCGGTCATCGGTCACGGTGAGACTTAGCGTGTAAGTGCCATCGTCCCTGTACTGGTGGGAGGGATGCGATTCGGTGCTCGTATCGCCGTCACCGAACGACCACTCGTATGTATAGGGCGAGAACCCGCCGGCCACGTCCGGATTGAACGCCACCCCTTCTCCCGCCTTCACCACCCTGGCCCCCGCGGAGAATTCGACGGTCAGCTTTGACTGCTCGAGGTTGACCGAAATCATCGAGAGAGCGGCGCTCTGCTCAAGGTACTGCATGCGGCCTTTGACCTGCTCGATCTGCGTCCTCGTGCGGGTTAGTTCCTGCTGCACTCCCAGGATTTCTTCCACCGTTCCGGCCTGTTCCATGAGGGCCAGCAGTTGTGTTTCGCTGGCCTCCAGCGTGGTCAACTGGGCTTCGAGGTCGATGTATTCCTCGGTAACGTCCTGCCCGCTGGTGGTTTCCGATCTCACCTCCACCGCCAGGGCTTTTAGTGAAGCGAGCGAATCGAAGAACCGGGCTGCTTCAACGCGGATGGAGATATTGCCCATCATCCGCTCGTTGTCTTTCCAGGAATTGGAATTGACCACGTAGCCGCCGTTGGCGCCGGCCATATCCATGATTTGCTGCATGGCGCTCGCCACATCTTCAACCACCAGGTACAGGTTGCCCGTCCTGATGATCATCCGCTGCTGGTCTATCTGGTAGGCGGTGGAATAGTATGTGCCATCACCGCTCTGGGATTTGGAATACGCCGTCGTGGTCGTGGTGGCAGGCCTGGTAGTTGTCGGTATCGCGGTGTAGTGTCCCTGCTCGTTTCCGGATGTCCCGATGGACGCCGTGGGTCCTGCATCGCCGCCGCAGCCCACGGTTGTAAGAACAATAACCGCCAGCAGACCGATGAGCCAGAATAGTTTACGCATGATGGCCTCCTCAACGTACGCTCATATATTTCAACGATATATACGTAGAAAAGTTGCTGCCATTACATGGAAAGCTGAAACCAGAGACGAATTTTCGGCTAGATGGTGCCGCTGACCTGTTCGCGGGCGAGGTCGCGGCGGGTTTTAAACTCACGGATAATGCGGCGCCCTTCTTCGGTCAGGCGAGCGTGGCCGCCCCGGGGACCGCCGGTGGACTTCTCGACGAGCGGGCAGGGCGAGAGCTTGTTCATGGCTTCCACCCAGAGCCAGGCGTTACGGTAGGCGAGGTGCATGGCGCGGGCGGCGGCGGAAATAGAGCCAAGTTCGTCTATCTTCTCCAGCAGCTGCACCCGACCCCAGCCCATGAGCAGTTTGCCGTCCACTTCCAGCCAGACCTTGCTCCGGACAACGATCCCCGCTTCCCGCCCGGCGGTTGTGGTGTGATTGGCCCCGAACTGCGGTATCTTATTTTCTTTCATATGCTGAACAACGCCCTCAACGCCGTCATCCTAACAATACCAGCCCTTTTCCAGGCTGTCAATGTGTAGTTATGTCAAGCTACCTGCATCCAGCCGTCAAGCTGGTATATAATGAAATAAACCACTTCCCGGGAGGTACCGATGCCGAAGATGACAGGGGCGGAAGCCATGGTCGCCACGCTGAAAAACGAGGGGGTCGAGGTGGTCTTCGGCATTCCGGGAGTCCAGGTCATGGACGCTGTGGATGCCATCTACCGCGCCGGCGGGATCCGCTGGATATCACCTCGCCATGAACAGACCACCGCCTACATGGCGTTCGGCTACGCGCGGACCACCGGCAGGACCGGCGTGGCGATGGTGTTGCCCGGTCCCGGCGCGCTCAATACCGCCGCCGCCGTTCGCACTGCCTACGCCCGATCCGTACCAGTGTTCATCATCTCCGGCCAGATCCCATCCTCCCATATCGGCTACGGCCGGGGCGTTCTCCATGAACTGGACGAGCAGCTTGACATCTTCAAGTACCTGACCAAGTGGTGCCGGCGGGCGTCCCGCGCCGAGGAGATCCCCATGCTGACCCGGGAAGCTCTCAGGCAGTTGAAAAAGGGACGGCCGCGGCCGGTGGAACTGGAAGTACCCTACGACCTCTGGTCGGAAGACGCCGAGATGACGCTTATCCCGGTGGAAAAAGGTCCGCTCATGTACCCCGACCCCACGACCATCGCCAAGGCCGTTGAAATACTCAGAAACGCCCGGCGCCCTCTCA
>CAZQQL010000167.1:0-3873 GCA_964595455.1 uncultured Dehalococcoidaceae bacterium | reverse complement strand
GCACCGGCTGGTGGTTATAACCAAGCGTGACATTTTGCAGTTCCAGTTCTATCATTGAGTGACCTAAAAAATCGCTTTCCTGCGGCGGCGCAGGAGGTAGAGGAAAAACGGGGCGCCGCAGATGGCGGTAATGACGCCGATGGGTATTTCAGTGGGAGCGAGGACCGTCCGGGCCAGGAGGTCCGCCAATATCATGAAGATGGCCCCGGTTAGGACTGAGAGCGGCAGGAGGAACCGGTGGTCCGCGCCCCAGACGAGCCTCACCGCGTGAGGTACGATGATGCCGACAAATCCGATGGTTCCCACGAAGGCTACGCTGGCGGCGGTGATGAGTGTGGCCGCTGAGAGAAGGATTACCTTCATGCGCTCTACATTGACGCCGAGCTGCTGGGCCTGCTCTTCATCGAGCTGCATAACATTAAGAAGACGGGAGAAGAAGAGTATGACCGCAGTCCCAACGAAGACATACGGTATGACGACTATGACTTCCTTCCAGGTTGTCAGGGCAAAACTGCCCATGAGCCAGAACGTGATTCCGTGCAGCTTGTCACCGCTGGATATGATGAGGTAGGAAGTGACGGAACCGAGCAGAGCGCTCAGCGCTACACCGGCCAGGATGAGGGTAGTGACGGGCAGGGTTTTTCCTGTATGCGCCAGCAGGTAAACAGTGACGGTTGCCAGGCAAGCTCCGAGGAAGGCGAAGAGGGGGATGACACCGAATCCCGCCAGTACCACGCTGCCGGGGACCAGGAAACCGATGACCGCGCCCAGCGAAGCCCCCTGTGAAACACCGATGAGGTATGGGTCTGCAAGGGGATTACGGAACAGGCCCTGGTAGGTGGCCCCGGCTACCGCGAGAGCCGCTCCTACCAGGCCTGCCAGGACGACGCGGGGCAAACGGATTTCCAGGATGATGCGGGACATGCCAACCGTCCAGGTCTTGTCCAGTTCAACGAACGGCAGGGCATCCGTAACGATACGGGCCAAAGTATCCAACGGGACGTCCACGCTGCCGATTATCGTGGCGAGCATGATGACCATAAGGAGAAGGATGAGCAGTGCCAGCAGACTCAACACGCGGGACTTCGTGCTGTGCATACTGCTAACCGGCGTCTTTGGTTGGTGTACTTCAGTCCGTACCATGGAACTACTAACAACTTCCTATTCGAACAAGTCCGGGTGGATGAACCGGGCGAACGATTCAAGCGCTTCGACGATACGAGGGCCGGCGCGTCCTGAAATATCGATGGAAACGCTATAGACAGCGCCTGAGGACACGGCGCTCGTATCGGAAAGCCGGGATTCGTTCTGTATGAACGTAAGCGGCTCATCGCCGCCCGTACCCATACCGATGCCGGCGATAATCACATCCGGATCAGCATCGATGATGTTTTCCAAAGAAACATCCGGGGACCCTTCCAGGGATTCGAAGATATTTCTGCCCCCGGCCTTCACGATGAGGTCATGGCCGATATTATTTGAGCCGACGGTAATGAGGGGATCGTGCCAGGTCAGGTAGAATACCCCGGGACGATCAGCCCCGGCAAGCCCGGAGGTAACGCTGGTGATACGCTCAACCCGTTGCCGCAGACTATCGACGAGACTGGAGGCTGCATCAGCCTCGCCGGTTATATCACCGATGAGGGTGATGGCGTCCAGGACATCTTCAATGGTAAGCGGCTCGAGTACGATAGCCGTGATCCCATATTCTTCCAGCTTGGGGATGATCTCCGCTTCATGCAGGGCCTGGGTGACGACCAGGTCCGGGTCCAGGGATACGATTTTTTCCAGGTCCGGCGTCCAGTAACCGCCGATGCGTGTCTTGGTAGAGACTTCCTCGGGGTAGTTGCAATAGTCCGTGACTCCGACGACACGGTCCGCCAAACCCATGGCAAAGAGGATTTCCGTGTTGCTGGGAGCGAGGGAGACTATTTTTTGGGGAGACTCCGGGATCTCCACCACGCGTCCGGCCTGGTCTGTGAAGAGACTTTGTGTGGTGGTAGTCCCAGTAGCCGTGGTCGTGGTCTCAGCAGCTTCCTGGCCGCAACCGGCCAGCAAGGATGCCAGTAAAAGGGCAAGGCATAGCATTAGGGCGATCTTTTTCAACATGAGTGTCTCCTGATTCCTGTTGGATTTAGTTAAGTTGTCTGGCGAATAGGTCTCTAAGGTAACTGGCGCCGTGTACCAGGGAAGGTCCTGGCCTCAGAACGATCTCCCCCGGTACTTCGTAGATCAGGCCGTTCCTCACTGCCGGCATAGATTCCCAACCGGAGCGGCGGCCGAAGGAAGCAGTATCTACCGGTTTGCCGCACCATGAAGCCAGGATGATATCCGGGGCGGCATTCACAACGTCTTCAGAGGTAACTTTTCTTTCAATAAATTTCCTTTTTTCGGCGCGCTCTCTGAATGCGTCCACACCACCGGCCATCCCGATGAGTTCGGATATCCAGCGCGGGCCGCAGGTCATGGGTTTGTCCCATTCTTCGAAGTAAACAACCGGCCGGGCCAGGCTCCGGGATGCCTCATGAGTTAAACCGAGAAACTCATTCTGCATGGTCTTGATCACGGATGCGGCTTCATCTGTCCGGCCGGTAACCGCTCCGAGCAGGGCGACTGAAGCGTAAACCTCAGCGATACAAGAATGCTGTAGAATGAGCGTGGCGACATTTTCCCGTATCAGCCGGGCTGCCGATGGTGCATTGATACTGTCGTAGCCAATTACCAGGTCCGGATGGAGGGAGAGTATGAGGCCGAGATCGGGTTTGGCGAAGCCGCCGATAGATACCGCGTGCTCGAGTCCCGGTCCGGTAGTCCCTGCGGGGATACCGACGATATCTGCTGAAGCGCCTATGGAGACGAGCATGTCCACGGCATCATAGGACAGGCATACGATCCTGTCTGGCAGCAAACGAACCTCGATCATGTTCTCCTTGGGCACAAACCACCTCAAAAAAAGAATACCCCTCGCCTGCGTTCCTGACGAGGGGTATCGACTCTCAATAAAAAGTCCTACCACTTCCCCGCGAAGTACCGTAGGCTTTCAGAGGTTGGCGTCCTGACTCATCGATCACCCGGGTGGTCGAAATACAGTGGCGCGGCCGTGCCGGATTCCCACCGGCTTGCTTTCCAGTTAGGCCCTCGCTCGCGCTCAGGCTCCCCTGTTGGCATATTCAGTTGTGTTACCACTATACCCTATGTCCGGGTATAAATGCAAACATGACCGCCGTGACGGTCAGTTTTCGTTAGGGTTGCTCTCAGTTTCCGTGTCCAGCGGCAGTATGGCGTAGCCGATGCCCGGCCGGGTAATGATATACCGAGGAGACCGGGAGTTGTCGCCGAGTTTTTTCCGGAGGCGCCCGATATTGACCTGGATAAGGTGCGGCGTGCCGTCGCATTCATCTCCCCAGACGGTGCACAGTAACTGTTCCGGTGTAATGATACGGCCGGCGTTCTGGGCCAGATAGGCGAGGATCCGGTATTCCTTGGAGGTCAGCTTGATCTCGTCGCCGTTGAGCTTCACCTGCCGGTTGTCATAGTCGATCATGAGATCATTGAGATGGAATTCTGTTGGTTTACCGGGAGCATGTGCGCGGCGCAGGACCGCACGGACGCGTGCCGCGAGTTCGCTGGCGGAAAAGGGTTTGGTCACGTAGTCGTCAGCGCCGGTATCGAGGCCCTGCACCACTTCATCATGCCCGGAACGGGCGGTGACCATGATGACGGGAACGGAGGAAAATTCGCGGATACATTCGCAAACGGTCAGGCCGTCGAGGTCCGGCATCATGATATCAAGCAGTACCAGGTCCGGTTCCAGCTTTCTGACGGCTTCCAGCGCGGTGGTACCGCTGTGAGCGGTCAGGACATGGAAGTCCT
>CAZQQL010000166.1:0-3962 GCA_964595455.1 uncultured Dehalococcoidaceae bacterium | reverse complement strand
GCGGTGACTGGAGTTCAGACGTGTGCTCTTCCGATCTGGACCAGTCTTGCCTGTTTACTCATTTTGTTTTTTCCTTAGTTCTATATGCTAACCGGGGATTCACCCTCATCCAGCCTTCTCACATCGAGGGAGAAGGGGTGACCTGTTAGTTTCAGTCTACTCAAACTTACCTATCTCGTTCCGGTTACCGGTGGGTGCGGCTCGACTGCGTCTTCACCGGACCCACCCTACAGCCTTTCTTCTCCCATCGAGGGAGAAGGGGCGCTTACCCTAATTTTCTTTAAAAATGTTCTTCGCGACCTTGTTCATCATGGATTCATCGATGTAGACGATGTCCCCGTCATAGACCGTGACCATGACCTTGCCGCGCATCTTGCGCCCGGCCAGCGGCGTATTTTTACCCTTGGAAGCGAACTTGTCCGGGTCCACCGTCCATTCCTTATGCAGGTCGAAGATGGTGATGTCCGCCAGCGCTTCCGCCTGGAGCATGCCGAACTTTTCGTACCCCAGCACCCGCGCCGGGCTGAGGGTCAGGGCTTCGATAAGCGTGTTGAGGCTTATCTGGCTCTTGAGCACCATGCCCGCCAGGCTGGCGAACGCGGTCTCGAACCCGCTGATGCCGAAGGCCGCCTTCTCGAAGGAGCAGTCCTTGTCCGCGGCGGTATGCGGGGCGTGGTCGGTGGCGACGGCGTCGATGACGCCTTCATTGAGTCCCATGACCAGGGCATCGACGTCCGCCTGCGTCCGCAGGGGCGGGTTGACCTTGGCCATCGTGCCCTGTTCCAGCACCAGGTTTTCCGTCAGGGTCAGGTGATGAGGCGTGGCCTCGGCGGTGACGGGGAGGCCTTTTTCCTTGGCGGCGCGGATGAGGTCCACCGAGCCGGCGGTGCTGACATGGGCGATGTGGACGTGACCGCCGGTCTCCTCGGCGAGGGCGATGTCCCGCTGCACCATCAGCTCCTCGGCGGCGGCGGGCATGCCGCGCAGTCCCATTTCCAGCGCCACGACGCCTTCGTTGAGATGGGCTTCCTGGGTCATGAACTGGTTCTCGCAGTGGTCGATGATCGGCAGCCCGAAGTCCTTGCCATAGAGCAGCGCCTGTCGCATGATGTCCTTGCTGGCTACCGGCGCGCCGTCGTCGCTGTAAGCGGCCACGCCGTTCAGGTTGAGTTCCTCCAGGTCCGCGAGGTCCTCGCCTTTGCGGCCGTTGGTCACGCAGCCGATGGGCAGGACGCGGATAACGCCGTCCCGGGCGGCCGCTTCCTGGACATAGCGGACGGCGATCTCATTATCGAGCGGGGGCTTCGTATTGGGCATGCAGCAGACGGTGGTAAAGCCGCCCCTGGCCGCCGCCATGGTCCCGGTGGCGATGGTCTCCTTGTCTTCGAAACCGGGTTCCCGCAGGTGGCAGTGGAGGTCGATGAACCCGGCCGAGACGATAAGCCCGTCCGCATCGAGGATGTAGTCCGCTTCTTCCGGCGGCTTGCCCTCCCCCATCCAGGCGATGCGGTCTTCCTTGATGAGGATGCTGCCTTTATAGTCCGTATTGCTGGCTGGGTCGATGATCCGCCCGTTTTCAATAAGCAGTGACATTGGTTATTGATGTCCTCCCGTATAATGACTGGGTTTGTAGCCGTAGCTCCGGGCTTCTTCCTCGCTGGTAAAGGCGATAATGTTCTCCGGATGGATGGTGTGGGCCCAGTGGCTGTCAGCGTTGTGGTATTTCTTGGTATCCGACTTGCCTTCGTGCCATTCCGCGCTGGCGACGAACTTCGGTTCGATACCATGTTCACAGTAAACGCAGCGCAGTGTCAGCGGCCGCGTGTTGACAATGAGGAATTCCGGTTTCAGGTACTTTATCTCCGTCGATTGTACCGAAACACAGGTCGGGTTGGTGCACCTCGGGACGGGTTCCTGGCGGTAGGCAGGGTATGACGGTACCGACGGTGATTCCAAAGAGGGGACCTCGATGTCCCGCACGCCGAGCATGGCGGCCAGCAGGGCCATGCGGACCGGTACGCCGCGGGCGGCCTGCTTGAAGTAGGCGCTGCGCTCGTCGGTATCGATGTCCACGGCCAGTTCATCGACGCGGGGCAGGGGATGCATGACGAGCGATTTCTTGAACGCCCGGCCCTTGAGGAGTTTTTTATTGACCACCGGGTAGATGTCCCGGGCGGCCTGGTCTTTCTCGCTGCCGGAGAACCGTTCTTTCTGGGGCCGGGTCACGTAGAGGGCGTCGACGCCTTCGCGGAGTTCCAGGTCGATGCTGACGTCCGGCATCATGGCAAGCTGGTGCGGGCTGTTGGGGGTGGTATACATGGCGTCCAGCGGGAAGAGGTTGCCTTCCTCGTCATGCGTGGAGCCTTCGATGTGTTCCACTTCGCCGCCGTACTCGGTGACGAGTTTATCGATGACGTGCTGCGGGACTTCCAGCCCCTTGCTGGGGCAGAACAGGATGTCCGCGCCGAAGCGCGCCAGGGCGAAGATCAGGGAATGGGTTGTGCGCCCGTATTTCAGGTCTCCCCAGAGGGCTATTTTCAGGCCTTTGACGGTCTGCCGTTCCTTGATGAGGGTATAGAGATCGCAGAGGGTCTGGGTGGGATGTTGATGGCCGCCGTCGCCGGCGTTGATGACGGGGACGCCCGCGTAGTCCGCGATGACCTTGGCGGCGCCTTCCCAGGGGTGCCGGACCACGAGGATGTCCGCGTAGCTCCCGACGATGCGCGCCGTGTCCGCGATGCTCTCCCCTTTGGCAAGGGAGCTCCCGCCCATTTCCGCGACGGTGATGACGTTCCCGCCGAGGCGGTGCATGGCGGTCTCGAAGGAGAGACGGGTGCGGGTACTGGGTTCGAAGAAGAGGCTGGCCATGACCATGCCCTGGCAGAGGTCGTACTGCCCCTTCATATTGGCTTCCATCTCATCGGCGAGGGAAAAGAGTCCCATTATCTCGCCGTTGCTGAGATCATCGATGGTGACGAGGTTGCGGTTAACCAGGCTCATTTCACTTCCTCCCTTCTCATTCCGGGGGATGTGGCCGGCGTATCCTGGGGCAGGCGCCCGTTGGCGCTGATGGTGACTTCGTCGGCGCCGTCCGTTTCTATAAGGTGCACCTGGATGTCTTCGTGGCGGGCGCTCGGCAGGTTCTTGCCCACGTAGTCCGCCCGTATCGGCATCTCGCGGTGGCCGCGGTCGACGAGGGCGGCGAACTGGACGGAGCGGGGCCGGCCCAGGTCCACGATAGCATCCATGGCGGCGCGGATGGAGCGGCCGGTGTAGAGTACATCATCGACGAGGATGACCGTCTGGCCGGTTACCTCGCAGGGGATATCGGTGCCCTTGACCACCGGCTGCGTGCGGGAGTGGTCGATATCATCGCGGTAACGAGTGAAATCCAGCGCTCCCACGGGAAGGCAGACCTTTTCGTAACGTTCGATGATGTCCGCGAGACGCTTCGCCAGGGGGACGCCGCGGGTATGCATGCCGATGAGGATGAGGTTATCGAGGCCCTTGTTCCGCTCGATGATCTCATGAGCGATGCGGGTGAGGGTACGGCGTATGTCTTCCGCAGTCATGACGTTTTTGGTTGCCATAAAAAAACCTCTTGCACCTGACCGGCAAGAGGTTACGTGAAGCTAGTGTCCGTTTGTCGCCCCTTACCGGCCTCTCCGGACCGGCTTAAAGGATACTCTGGTGTGTCCTCGGTTTATCAATACCTATTATAACAGGCTTTTTTTCAGAGAGCAATGCAATTTGAAGGAATGAGGGCTAGTGATTGCGCAGAATGGCCTGGGTTCGCGGAGCGGGACAGCGGGTGTTAATATCGACTCCGGCGACGCTTCTAACCTCAGCTTTGTCGTCTTTCCCATTGCTAGACAGTCACTAATCGATAAACCACTTTTTCAAGATCCTAGAGGAGCGTTTCAGCCAAGTCGATTTTGTATGTTTTTGGTTTTCATATTTTT
>CAZQQL010000165.1:0-4014 GCA_964595455.1 uncultured Dehalococcoidaceae bacterium | reverse complement strand
ACGATCTCGGAGATGGTGAAGCAGTCATGGGTCTGGGCTACGTCGATATCCTTGGGAGTAAGCTGGGCATTTTTGTAGGCGATCTCTCCGGCCTGCCTGAGATGGGGCCAGTCAGCCAGGGTATCAGCGGGCCAGTGGGCGGTCATGCCGTGGGTCGCCGTCTGGCCGGTGCCGCGGATGTAGACCAGCGGCCGGTCGGTCATTGCCCGGGCACGCTCTTCAGATGCGATGATGACGGCTGAAGCGCCATCGGTGACGGGGCAGCAATCATTCAGACCGAAAGGTTCGCAGATGGTACGAGCACCCATATAGGTGTCGAGATCCAGTTCTTTGCCGCCGAACTGGGCATTGGGGTTATTGAAACCGTAATTATAGTTGGTCACGGAGACCGCGCCCATTTGTTCCTTGGTGGTCCCGTATTTCTTCATGTGGTGCTGGGCGATCATGGTGAAGAACGGAGGCGGTACGGCCAACCCCATGGCGGAATCCCAGTCATGGTCGTTGGTGATGAGGTTCATGTAATTGCTTTCCCAGCGTGCGGGCATGTTCAGTTTTTCCGTCCCGCAGACCAGGATGACATCGGAAATGCCGCTCTCGATGAGACCGGTTGCCAGGATGATGGCGGTATTGGAACCGGAGCAGAGAGTGTCAACCCTGACACAGATTGATTTGGGGAAAATGCCTAGGCGATGGGCTACGATGGGAGCCGTGTTCACGGTATTGGAATTTCTTCCACACGTCGTGGACGCGAAGATGAGGCCGTCGACTTCCTTGGGCGTAAGGCCCGGGATATCCTGGGACAAGGCGTTGGTAGCTTCCTGCAGCATGTCGAAAATGGTCGCGTTCCTGATTCCGAACTTACTCGTTCCTCCACCGACAATGCATGCTCTTTTCGTTTGTGCCATACGTACTTCTCCTTATGAGATGTTTTTCTTTCAGAGACTATGTGAAAGCAACAGACTGTTGCGGATAGAAACCCGGGGTGTGAATGCTGTTGTCTATCATGCAGTTACAACTAATGATACCATTTATCGATGTTACAGGTAAAGAACGGAATCCGATTGATTATTTGCGTTTTTTCTCGTTGCTGGAAGACGATATTGCGCATTATAGCGAAAGTGGCGCCTCAGCTATTTACAGGACAAGAGAGCATGCTCTGTGAATTATGCTTTTCCATATCCGGTAATAGCCAGGCCTAAATCAAATCGAATGTGTACGCGCTCGGGCGTATTTGACACGCGCGCACGTAAATCTATATTATGGAAAGGGGCTATTTCATCCTCTGAAGTTCAAATGGAAAGGAGACACGCATGGCTAAAGGACAGGAAGAGGTAGTCTTATCTACCTTATGGTCGGCGGGTTGCGGTTCTCACGGCGGTTGCGGCTGTCAGTTTTTTGTCAAAGACGGCAAAGTTGTCCGTGTTGAAGGCGATCCGAATCACCCCTGGAACCAGGGACGGCTTTGCGCCAAGGGCCTGGCATTAACCCAATATATTTATCACAAGGATCGCGTGCTGCGTCCTCTCAAGAGGGTCGGTGAGCGAGGTGAAGGAAAATGGAAGGAAATTTCCTGGGACGAGGCCTTTGATACGATTGAAACGAAACTGAAGGACATCCGCGCCAAGCACGGCGCCGAGTCCGTTATCTTCTGCCAGGGCACCGGCCGCGATATCGGCGGCCCCATCACCTTCCTGATGTATGCCTACGGCAGCCCCAACTGGGTCCAGGTCGGCCTGGCCGGACACGCCTGCTACACCCCGCGCCTGGGCGCAATGTTCGCCACCCACGGCAACTACTGCGTCGCGGACTGTTCCCAGTTCCTGGAAAAGCGCTACGAAGACCCCGAGTGGACGCCACCCAAGTATATCCTGGTCTGGGCGCAGAACTTCACCGCCGGCTGCCACGATGGCTTCTACGGCCACTGGATCGTCGATTGCATGAAGCGGGGCTCGAAACTGATTTCAATCGATTCCCGCTCTACCTGGTGGACCACCCGCTCCGAACTGCATCTCCAGAACCGTCCCGGCACTGACGGCGCTATCGCCCTCGGCATGCTGAACGTCATCATCAATGAAGGCATCTACGATAAAGAATTCGTGGAAAAATGGTGCTACGGCTTCGATGAACTGAAGGAACGCGTCCAGGAGTATACGCCTGAAAAGGTCGAGGAAATCACCTGGGTACCGGCAGACCTCCTCAGGGAAGCTGCCCGGCTGTATGCGAACAATAAACCCTCAGCCATCCAGTGGGGCGAACCAATCGACGCCATGCCGGCCGGCAGCGTCGTGTCCCAGGCCATCGCCCTGCTCTGGTCCATCACCGGAAACCTCGATAACCCCGGCGGCAACGTCATCGCCATCAACTCCCACGGCGTGACCACCTACCCCTTCTCCTCCGCCGAGCTCACCGAGCTTTACGGCGCGGACCTGGTTAAAAAACTCAACGAAAAACGCATCGGGGCCAATGATTACCCGATGATCAAAGGCTTCCGCGGCTGGGTGCAGCCGGATGTCCTTATCGAACAGATGGAAACGGGCAAACCTTATCCGGTCAAAGCCGCCTGGATCCAGACCTCCAACATCATCGGCGGTCAGGCCGCCGACCCGAGACGCCACTACGAGGCATTTAAAAAGCTCGATTTCATCGTCGGCGTGGATGTTTTCCAGAATCCGACGACGATGGCGCTGGCGGACATCTTCCTGCCGGTTTGCTCTATCGCAGAAAAGGACAGCTTCCGCTCTTGGTGGCAGCCGCTGGGCGTCACTGTGAAAGCTATCCCGAACATCGGCGAATCCCGGTCGGATTGGGAAATCAACCTGGAAATGGCCAAACGCCTGGCCACTACTCCCATCAAGTTCAACACCGTGCGCGAGCTTATCAATGACCGCCTTTCCGCCGGCAACACGGACTTTGAGAAACTCAAGGCAAAGGGCGGCTGGGAATACCCGCCGGTCGGCCATCGTACCCGCCCTTACTACCGGTATGAAAAAGGCCTTCTCCGCAAGGACGGTAAACCCGGCTTCGAGACGCCTACCGGTAAGGTCGAACTCTATTCCAAGTCGTTCGAACAATGGGGCCTCGACCCGCTGCCTTACTACGAGGAACCATGTGAAAGCGATACTTCTACTCCGGAACTGACTAAAAAATACCCGCTCATTCTGACCACCGGCCGCCGTTCACCCGTGTTCTTCCACTCCGAACTGCGGCAGATACCGTGGCTCCGTGAACTCGATCCTTTCCCCGTGGCGGAAATCAATGATACAACCGCCGCATCGCTTGGTATTGCCAACGGCGAGTGGGTCTACGTGGAAAATCACCACGGCAAAATCAAAGTTAAAGCCATGGTCGTGCCTACAGCTCATCCCCGGGTAGTGACCGTGCCTCACGGATGGTGGCTGCCGGAAACTGACGGAAAGGCACCAAACCTCTTCAATACCTGGGACCACAACGTAAATAACCTTTGCTCGATGGGTAACCAGGGTAAATCGGGCTTCGGCGGTACCAACTACCGGTCCGGCGTTTGCCGCGTTACAAAAATCGAAGAAGGAAAGGAGTAGTCATGGCCCGTAACGGTTTACTGATACAATACGACTGGTGCACCGGCTGTCACGCCTGTGAAGTCGCCTGCAAGCAGGAGCACGATTTCCCGGTGGGTGTCTGCGGCATCCGCGTTGATGAAGTCATCATGAACGGACCGGAAAAGGTCAGTGTCGACTTCGCTCCCTTCCTTACCCGCTACTGTGATCTGTGTATGAGCAGGGTCAAGGACGGCCAGGCGCCTTCCTGCGTCAAGCATTGCCAGTCTACCTGCATCACCTACGGTTCCCTTACTGAGCTTGCCAAACTGCAGGAGAAAACACCTCACTCCAGTCTTTTCGCCCCGCGGTAGTTTCATCTTTAGAGTAAAAAAAAGAGGCCTGGAATCCAGGCCTCTTTTTTTGTATGGTCTACGGGCTTATTGCGCCGGTCCAGATCGGAAGAGCGTCGTGTAGGGAAAGAGTGTAGGATAGGGTG
>CAZQQL010000164.1:0-4015 GCA_964595455.1 uncultured Dehalococcoidaceae bacterium | reverse complement strand
TGCCGGCAGGCGCTCAGAAGCGCACCAAACCGGAACTGCCGGCAGCCCGGGCGGGCTCCGTAGTGGCGGTGGTCGTTAATTGGACGAGGATAATCTTCATAACCGGCCTTACGTTCACACATTATAGTGGCAGTACTGCCGGTTGTCAATCGTTATTACCGCTGCTTCTTCCAGACGATGTGCCGTTGCCAGTCGAGAGAGGTCTCCGGGAAATCCGACCGGTAATGAGCGCCGCGGCTCTCTTCCCGTATCAGGGCGGATTCCGTCAGCAGACGGCCGGTCAGGACCAGGTTGGCAAGCTCGTAGGACGGCGAGTCGGTGGATGCGGGCAGGCATTCCTGCCAGGCAGACAACGCCGCGGAGGCTGCTTCAAGACCGGACCTGTCACGGACGATGCCGGCCTTCTCCCAGAGCAGGTGCTGGAGGCTGGTCAGGCTCGGCATGGACGGCGTCCCCCCCGCCGGGCGCTCGCTGAGCGAGACGTGAAGGTCGCGGGCATCTTGTCGCGGTTCTGTCCGGTCATGGTTTTTGCCGGAAGAACGCTCGATGATCCGCTTGCTGAATACGAGACCTTCCAGCAGTGAGTTGGAAGCCAGCCGGTTGGCGCCGTGGACGCCCGTGCACGCCACCTCTCCAGTGGCGAACAGGCCATGGACGTTGGTCTCTCCCCACTCGTTGGTCCGTATGCCGCCGATCATGTAATGCGCAGCCGGCGCGACGGGTATCATCGCCTTGGTGATGTCCAGCCCATGGTCGAAGCAGAACCGGTAAATATGAGGGAACCGCGTGGTCACGGTGTTGCGGGGGAGCTGGGTAACATCCAGGTAGACGCGGTCCGAGCCGGTCTTCTTCATCTCACTGACGATGCTCCGCGCAACTACGTCCCTCGGAGCAAGGTCGCCCCGGGGATGGTAGCCCGACATGAAAGGCTCCCCGTTGGTGTTCTTCAGGACGCCGCCCTCGCCGCGCACCGCCTCGGAAATGAGGAACGGCAGCACGCCGACCATGCGCAGCGCCGTGGGATGGAACTGAAAGAACTCCATGTCCGTGATCTCTGCCCCCGCCCGGTACGCCAGGGCGATGCCGTCCCCGGTGGCGATGCTGGAGTTGGTGTTATAACGGAAAAGCTGTCCGCCGCCGCCGGTAGCCAGTATCAGGCTCCGGCAGGTGAACTCTTCCATGCCGCCGGTACGGCATTCCAGCGCCCGTACGCCGGCGCAAGAGCCGTTCTCGATCAATATCTCCGTGACCAGGAAATTCTCCAGGACGCGGATGTGCGATGATCGTATCTTCTGGCTGAGGGTATTCTCGATGTGCTCCCCGGTGGCGTCACCGCCAGCATGGAGCACGCGCGGCAGGCTGTGGGCGGCCTCCATGGTGAGGGCGATCTCGCCGTCGAGGGTATCGAACGGTACCCGCAGCGTCACCAGGTCCGCGATACGGGCCGGGGCCTCGGAGGTAAGGATCGACACCGCCCTCTCGTCGGAAAGACCGCAACCGGCCTGCAGGGTATCCTTGAGATGCAGTTCCGGCGAGTCCTGCTTGCCGATAGCGGCGGCGATGCCGCCCTGGGCGTAGCGCGTATTGCAGTCATCGATGCTGCCCTTGGTAATGATAAGAACGCTGCCCTGCTCGGCGGCCAAAAGGGCGGTGTACAGACCGCCGATACCGCTCCCGACCACGATATAATCATATGTACGCGGCATAGGCTTATAACCTGACTTTCTTGAGGACTTCACCCGCGATCATGGCGCGCTGCTGCCTCAATACCTGTGAAACGATGTTATCTTCCAGGGCGCTGCGGCAGATGCGCTCCATGGGCAGGCTGCGGAAGAACGCCGGGCCGCTGAAGACATGGGACACGCGGTCCGCAACACCTTGCAGCATGTGGGTAGCGGCAATCTTGGCCGCGGCGGCGGCCTGAAGGACCGGCTTACCAATGTCCGCTTTCCAGGCCGCTTCGTAGACCATCAGCGCCGCTCCGTGGACGTTGACGGCAATATCTGCCAAAGCGTCCTGGACGCTGGTGCGGCGGGAGGCAGGCTGCCCGAACGCCGTAAACGATTCCGCCTGGATGACGGCGTCTTCCAGCAGGCGCCGTCCGATGCCCACTGATCGGGCGCTCCGGATGATCCGGCGGAGCGGCAGCCATTTTCGCCCCAGGTGGAACGCCTTGCCCGGCTTGCCCAGGACACTTGCCTTGCTTACCTGGCAGTTTTCGAATGTCAGCGTCAGGCGCTGCCGCAGCCGCGCCATCCAGCCGGACATGTCGTCATTTCCGGTGACCGTCATCCCGGCGGCGCCTTTGTCGACGATGAAACAGGTAGGGCCGTCTTCTGCTTTAGCGAACACCACCGCGAAGAAATCCCCGACGGCCCGGGAGAAAGAGAACTTCTTTCCGTTCAGGATATATGAGTCGCCGGAATCCTCGGCGGTGACCGTCATGACGTCCGGATTCTTACCGGTACCCGGCTCGAACAGGGCCAGGCAGGGCTGTTTTTCATTACGGAGGGCCGGGCCAAGATACCGCTCCCGCTGCTCCTCGTTACAGTCGAACAGGACCGGCGAAACGTCGCCGAAATGGAACGGCACGATCGTCTGCGCCAGTTCTTCCTCGACGAGGCAGACCCCGAGCGTATCCAGGCCGGGACCGCCGAACTCCTCCGGCACGCCGGCGTTCCAGAGACCGAGGTCTTTGACCTTTTCCACTAGTTCCGCTTCTTTTTCCGGCGTCAGCAGGGCGTGCGCATCGCTGAGGTCCGCGGCACGCCCCAGCAAGTCCCGCTCCAGGGGCTTCAACTGGTCGTTGACGAAGTCCCTGGCCAGGGACTGTATCATCCGGTGCTCTTCGGACAGTTCAAATTCCATTTTTACTCGCGGCTACAGGTCGGCCGCTTCCTCCAGGAACAAATCGATGTCCGGCTCGTCTTCGTCGTTGATCCGGGCCGCCGCGCCGGGCATGGCTTCGACGAGGCGGTGATTGACGATGTAATGCTTCAGGGTCGTATCCACCTGGGGACAGGCGAGAACGCAGGCATAGCAGAGGTCGCAGTCCGCTCCCACCGTGCTCTCCAGAGCCATGGAGGTGCGCTGCTCCGTCTTTTCCCGCCGGTACGGTTCCCGGGAGAGGAACGGGCAGATATCGATGCAGTTGCCGCACCCCAGGCATTCCTTGTGCCCGCTCATGCGTTCCGAAATATTCAGGGCGTAGGACGGCCCGAAGCCGCTGGACAGAAGACGGCACCTCCCTACCGGAGGGCAGCGGGTCCCGAGCACCTCGTTGAAGATCGTTTCTATCTCGGTTGGGTTCTGCTGGTCGGGCAGCGGCATATTTACTCGTTCCGCCTCTATATCAAATAAGCTGGTGGTACGGCCGTTTCTGCCGTACGTAGTCCGGCAGGAGTTTGGGGGACACCGGGCGTTCCCCGGTAAGACCGAGGCCGTTCATTTCCTCCCGCCACTTGCGAACATGGTCCAGTCCCGGCGAGCAGGCGGCAACCCCGCGGGCATATTCCGCCGCGGCCCGTCCGGCCCTTCTTCCGAACACGAAGATATCCAGCGTCGAATTGCCGATAAGCCGGTTCCGCCCGTGGACGCCGCCGGTGCATTCCCCGGCCGCGAAGAGACCGGGCACCGTCGTGGCGCCGCTCGTATCTATCTTGATGCCGCCGTTCTGGTAATGGAGCGTGGGATATACCAGGATCGGTTCCTTCGCCATGTCTATGTCATACCGCCGGAACTGGCGCACCATGGCCGGTAGTTCCCGCGCCACGGTGCCTTCACCGCGGATAATGTCGATCATCGGGGAGTCCAGCCAGATCCCCAGTTCCCCATGTGGAGTGGTCAGGCCGCTTTTCCGTTCCCCGCATTCGCGGATGATGGCGGAGGCAACGACGTCCCTCGGCTCCAGCGGATGAATGAACTGGCTGCCCTGGTTGTTGACGAGCTGGGCGCCCAGCGTGCGTACTTTCTCCGTGACGAGCTGCCCCAGTATCTGGAGGGGGTAAATGACACC
>CAZQQL010000163.1:0-4063 GCA_964595455.1 uncultured Dehalococcoidaceae bacterium | reverse complement strand
GAGATAATGAGCGGTGACTGGAGTTCAGACGTGTGCTCTTCCGATCTATTTTCACTGAGATACCCTGGCCTCATACCAAGGTTTACTTCGCCAATAACCCCACGGCACTCAGTGAAAATTAAGAGGAATGCAATAGCAGCAAAATCTGGATAAGGCGGGCTGGTTATGGCTGTAGCACATTTTGGTGAACTATGGAAATGCAGTGTTTGCGGGAATAAGGTGGAAGTAATCGATGCCGGCGGCGGTACGCTCCTATGCTGCGGGAAAGAGATGGAACGGACGGAAGAGGACGAACCGCAGACAACCATAAATATTGCCGATCCGACATAGGCAACCGACTGATAACGGCGATAATGGATTTATTCCTGGATACTTCCTCGTGAAGTTGAGTCTCCAGCACCCTCCTTTCATTGACATTCCTTCGTACCGCAGGTACACTTTCCTAGTGTAACCATCCGCATTTTATCCGCAAAAGGACGGTCAGCCATGCCGGATATAGAACAACTTGCTCGCCAGATGGCGGAGGAACTGAAACAACACAGGGCGGACTTCGTCGAGGCCAGGCTGGAGGAAAACGAGTCCAGCCAGATCATCTACCGGGGCCGCGTGCTGGAATCCATCGGGCGCAATACCGCCGCTGGCGGCAACGTCCGCGCCCTCCAGAAGGGCGGCTGGGGCTTCACCAGCTTCAACAGCTTCGATGACCTCAGCGCCCGCGTTCCCCTCGCCGTGGAGCAGGCCACCGCCGTCGGGACCGGCAAGAGCGAACTCGCTTACGTGGAACCGGTGCAGGACAACGTGTCCGCCGGCGTCGATAAGAACCCCGTGGAGATCCCGCTGGCGGAGAAAAAAGCCATCCTCGACGAATACAACGAGATCATCTGGTCGGTACCGCAAATACAGACCTCGAGCATCGGCTACAGCGATGGGCGCAAGAAGGTTGTTTATGTCAACTCCGAGGGCGCCTTCATCGTCCAGGAACGCATGGACGTCACCCTGCGCGCCACCGCCATCGCCGCCAAAAACGGCGAGGTCCAGCAGGTCGGTATTTCCCTCGGTTCCCGCGGCGATTTTACCGCCATCCACGGCCTGCACGACCAGATTCGGGACATCGCGGAGAAAGCGGTCAACCTTCTCTCCGCCCCCCACGTGGAAGGCGGCGAGTACACCGTCGTCCTCGACCCCATTCTAGCCGGGGTCTTCGTACATGAAGCTTTCGGACATTTATCTGAATCTGATTTCGTCTACGAGAACGACCGCATGCGGGACATCATGACGCTCGGCAAGACCTTCGGCTCGCCGATATTGAATATCGTCGATTCCGGCGCCTGGGGAGGTCTCCGCGGCAGCTTCAAGTACGATGACGAGGGCACGCCGTCCCACAAGACCTACCTGATACGGGAAGGCAAGCTCGTCGGGCGGCTCCATTCCCGGGAAACAGCGATAAAGATGGGCGAACAGCCCTCCGGCAACGCCCGGGCCATCAATTACCGCCACCCGCCCATCGTGCGCATGAGCAACACCTACATCGAACCAGGCCAGACCAGCTTCGAGGAAATGATCGCCGATATCAAGGAAGGCATCTACGCCAAAAACTGGTACGGCGGCACGACCAGCATGGAGATGTTCACCTTTTCCTCCGGGGAGATGTACATGATACGCAACGGGAAGATCGCCGAGGCGGTCCGTCCCGCCCAGCTTTCCGGCAATGTCTTCGAGACACTTAAAAACATCGACGCCGTCGGCAACGACCTGGACATGAACGAAGGCGGCGGCTGCGGCAAGGGAGGCCAGTCTCCCCTGCCCGTTTCCAACGGCAGCCCGCACATACGCATCCGGCACTGCCTGGTGGGAGGTAAATAGATGGAACGCATACTCGAACTCGCCGGGAAAGCCGCCCAGGAAGCCGAGGTCTTCGAATACTCCACGGAAGAAACCCAGGTCCGCTTCGAGTCCAACCGCCTCAAGCAGATGAACACCAACCAGACCACGTCTGTGGCGCTGCGGGTCATCAAGGACGGACGGATCGGCTACGCGACGGCCACCACCCGGGACGACGCCGAAGCGCTGGTCCGCAACGCCGTGGAAACGGCGGAATTCGGCATGAAAGCCGAGTTCACCTTCCCGGATGCCAGGCAGTTCCCGTCCGTGGATATCTACGATGAAGCCGTTAACTCCGTTTCCATGATCAATATGGTCGGACTCGGCAAGAGGATGATCGACATAGTCACCGGGCATACCCAGGGCATTCTCTGCGACGCCGGCATCAGCCGGGGCATCCTCAACGTTCGTATAGCCAACACGCGCGGCGGCGAAGGCTCATATCAAAAGTCGTATTTCAGCCTCGGCGTCGAGGGCAACCTCATCGAAGGTACCGATATTCTATTCGTCGGCGAGAGCGACAGCTCCTGCCGGCCTATCGCCGATACCCAAAAGATCACCGACAAGGTCCTGGAGCAGCTCGACCGTGCCGCCCGCAAGGCTAAGGCTCCCACAAAGCAGCTTCCGGTCATCTTCACGCCCAACGGCGTGGTCTCCCTCATGATGCCGCTCATGTCCGCCTGCAACGGCAAAACCGTCCTGGAAGGAGCTTCGCCGCTCGGGGACAAGATAGGGCAGGAAGTCTTCGATCCCTCCTTCACCCTGGTTGACGATCCCCTCCTCGCCTACCGTCCCGGCAGCCGCCCCTACGATGACGAAGGCGTGCCCAGCCAGGTGACCCCGCTCGTGGAAAAGGGCGTCGTCAAGGGCTTCCTCTACGATCTCCAGACGGCGGCCCGCGCCGGCAAGGTCAGCACCGGCAGCGGCAACCGGGGTCGCGGCAGCCTGCCCAGTCCCTCGCCGGGAGCGCTGGTGGTCAGTCCAGGCTCCATGACCTTCGCGGACATGGTCAAGGACATCAGGGAAGGCCTCATCGTGGAGCAGCTCATGGGCGCCGAACAGGGCAACATCCTCGGCGGCGATTTCAGCGGCAACGTGCTCCTCGGCTACAAGATAGAGAACGGTGAGATCGTCGGACGCGTCAAGGACACGATGGTGGCCGGTAACGTATACAAGCTCCTCAAGGACATTGCAGCCATCGGCTCCGAGAGCGAGTGGGTCGGCGGGTTCCTCAATACGCCGCCTATCTACTGCAAGTCCCTGTCCGTTGCCAGCAAGGGATGATCACGGGCTCCATCCGGAGAGGGACGGAGCCCGTCTATCCACGAAAGTAATCTAGATTCCCATTGTCTTCATGTTCTTCTTCTTTAGCAATGAGAGCGCCGATACGACAACGAAGATACCCGCCATGAGCAATAACGTCACCATTTCCCCGGAAAGAGACAACTCACCATAAAAAATCCGCAATATCCCGTTTCCGAAATGAGAAGCCGGCAGATAATCGTTAATCGCCGGATATGCGACGGGCAATATTTCTTCGGCGTAAATCAACCCGGAGCCCACCAACTGCAACGGAAAGAAAAGCAGTACTGCTCCCCCAAGCCCTGTCAACCCCAGCCACCGGGAGAACATCTGCATCATGGACACCATGGTAAAGAACCCCAGGGCCAGCAGGCACCACACCGTTCCTATATCACGGCTGAAGGAAATATCGAATGCGGCGGCAATACCGATGACGATGCACGGAATGATGAGAGACAAAATAATATTGATACCCAGACCTGTTGCGTAAACGCCCGCTCTGGATTGTCCATTTTCTATTTGAGGCAAGGTAATGGTATGCATACCCGTCATCAAGGTCGCTCCCAGGAAATAGGTCAGGAAAATGAAGAAGGGGAACACCGTCTGTGCAAACCCTTCCGCATCATTCACTTTTTGTATGTCTTCGGCAATAACGGTGTGCTGGAACGAATCGACAACCGCTCCCAGGCGACCGCTCAATGAGGCAACCGCCTGTTCAGGCAGCCCGGTCTCCTGCAACGCCGCCATCGCATGCTCCTGGACCGTTCCCTTGACCATCAAGAATGCGTTCTCATTCAGCATCTGGTTCACATTAACTGCGATGTTTTCCATCAACTAGATCGGAAGAGCGTCGTGTAGGGAAAGAGTGTAGGATAGGGTG
>CAZQQL010000162.1:0-4135 GCA_964595455.1 uncultured Dehalococcoidaceae bacterium | reverse complement strand
ACAACACCCTATCCTACACTCTTTCCCTACACGACGCTCTTCCGATCTTTACCTTTACCCGGTACGTTCCGGATCCACATGGTACCGTGATGGAGTTCCACGAGTTTCTTGCTTAAGGCCAGGGTCAGCCCGAGGCCGCTGAGGGATTCACTGCCGACCGGGGACGGACCGGATTGATCGAGAAGGCGTACCTGCTCGTTGGTCAAGCCCGGGCTCGGGTCCCGGACCTCGATTTCCAGGTGCCGGTGGCGCTTTCGCGCGGAGAGCATAATAGTCTGGTTTTCCGGTGTAATCCTGGCTGCTATCTCCAGGAAGCTCATAATGACCTGGCAGACTCGCTTACGGTCCGCATAGATTTCCGGCAGCTTATCCTGCACCTCTGAAAGTAGCCTTTGACGGTATCCGGCGAGTACCGGCTGGACCATCTGAACTGTTTCCGATATCATATCCGGTACCGAGACCGGAGCATATTCCATGGGGAGGTCGCCGGACTCGATGCGCGCGGTGTCCAGCATGGCGTTCAGCTTTTCATCCAGCCTGACAGCCCCGCGGCTGATGGACTGGGCCATCTCCTTCCATGGTTCGGTGTCCAGTTCATCCGCCAGCAGGTCGCTCGATGACAGGATGGGAGTTAACCGTGTTTTTATCTCGCGGGTCATGGAAAGGACGGCGTTGATCCTTTTCTGGGCTTCTTCGCTGTCTGAAGGACTACCGGAATCAGTTACTGCCCGTCTCCTGGTATCACTGAGGAACCCGGAGGCGATAGAAGCGGCTATCACCAGCGCCTGACACTCCGCGTGAGAAAAGGGCCCGTTCTCGCGGTCTGGCAAACGTTTGTTATAGGATATCTCAACACGGCCGGCTTCTGTCCCTCCGTCGAATACCGTACCGGCGATCGTCCAGGGGTAATTACCAAACCGCCCGGTGCGATACTCCTCACTCCCGATTCGTACACAAGCCCCGGCATGCTCCGGGTAACGAACGATCCCGGTCACCTTTTCAGCTATTGTCGGCCAAACGTCAGCGGGATCGCCTCCCTTACTGACGATCTCCGAGATGGAGGCAAGGCACGATGCCTGCCTGGCCTGCTCTTTGTAACCTGCTTCAAGAGCGGACGCACGAGCGGTCAGAGTGCTGTCGACGACCGGCTGCGCGGTATTACCTACCGGTGACAGGTCGACAAAACAGGCCACCACTCGTCCCGGCCTGTGGTTCTGGTCAGAAATAATGGTCGATGAGAGCTGGACCGGGAATACGGAACCGTTTCGACGCTTTGCCTGAAGTTCGCCGATCCATCCTTTGCCGGGAATGGTGGCGATGACACGGCTGGCTCTGGTTGGGGACTGCCAGAATGACGTCGCCGGCCGTCCGACCACCTCAGTTTCCGTCTCGTAACCCCAGGTGTCCATGAACGATCGGTTTACCCAGGTCACATTACTCTGGAGGTCGAGAAGGGCGATAGGGTTGATGGAGGCGGAGATGGCGCTTTCTTTGAGCCGGAGTTCAGCTTCGGTCCTCCTCCGTTCGGTGATGTCCCGGATGATCACCGTGCAGAAATCCCCGCTACCGGCTTTCCACCGTGAAAGCGTGATCTCGCCGGGAAATTCCAGCCGGGTCTTCCCGATGCAGGAGCATTCGAAGCTGTTTTCATTGTTATCGGATGCCCTGCCGGTAGTGATGAGGCGTTTCAGGCCGGCTTCGAAGCTTTTCCGGTGATCATCGGACAAAAGCCTCATGACTGGTTCTCCGACCATTTCATCCGAGGTATACCCGAACATGATTTCCGCTCCGTTGTTCCAGGAGATTATCTTACCGGAATCGTCACAGGATATGATGGCGTCGGACGCTACCTCGATGACCGAACGGAACCTGTCTTCGCTTTTCTTGAGGAACTGCTCATTCTTCTTGCGGCGGGTGATGTCCTGGATACAGACAAGGAACCCTCCGGGAAAACCTTTCATGCCGGGGCTGATCTCGGTCACTGTGATATCAAGGTACACGGTGCCGGACTTTCGGGAATCAACCAGGTTCAGGAAATTCATGCGGCTGAAGTCGATTGTCGTCTCAAAACGGACCGTCAGGCCGTCACCGGACTTTTCCATGACCTTGTTGGTCAACTTCAAGTTTTGAAGAAGATTAAACCCTTCGATGATGGCGATATCGTTAACGCCGAATATCTCCAGGCAGGCACGGTTGACGGATTGCAGTTTACCGTTCTGGTCGTAGAATTGCAGGCCAAGGGGACTGTTCTCGAACAGGCTGCGTAACTGTTCTTCACTTTTCAGGAGGCGCGCTTCCTCAGCGCGTTGCTGGTGGAGGCAGGTGAGTTGTTGGTTGAGTGTTTTGGCAGCCGAGTCCGGGTTGAAAAAATCATCAGGCGTCAGGTAATGCTGGTTATCGCATAACCTTTTCCCGGTAATAACGAGAGGGTGCGTGGCCAGTATCTTCAGGAGTATCTCGGCGGGGAACCGGTCCAGGTGGTACTGGCAAATGGCAAGGCAGTTGCCGTAACCGGGTCGGGAAGGGAAAAAGCGGTTGAGTTCCGCCTCGTAGACAACGAACTGTTCGAAATTCTCCGGGGTCCTGGTAACCCAGGACATCTCGCTGGTAATCCGGAGGGAAGGGAACCCTCGTTGGATGGCGCGACCGCGTTCATCCCAGAGGGTATCGATGACACGGTGAGGATTGAACGCCCCGTTTCTCACGTAGGCGTCATCCGAGTTGATGATATTGAACTGGCCGCTCGCCAGGTACTGATCGATTGGTATACCGTCATCCTTCAGGTAGTCGATAATGGTTTCCGGCGTGTGGGAATCGATGATGTAGAGGACCTTCTCTCCCAGCTCAAGCCCTTTCCGTAAATACGGGATCACGGCCGAACGGTGTTCGTCTTCAGACCGGTACATCAAGGCAACGTGATGTCCGGGCTGCAGGTCGGCAATATCGTTAAGCTGGTATTTCTTCATCTATTTCCGGATGTCTGCCGTATCGGTCCTATGTGGATGGTTCATAAACACATTATTGAGACTTTTCACGATCTCCCGGTGATTGAAGGGCTTGGCGATGAAATCATCCGCCCCCAATTGAAGGCAGGTCGCTTTAACTTCCTCCTCGCGGCGGGCCGTCGTGACGATGATTGGGACCAGGCTGAATTCCCGGACCTGGCTGATGACCTCATAACCGGTGATATCGGGCAATCCGAGGTCCAGCAGGATGATGTCCGGCTCACTGTACCGTACGACGTCAATGCCTTCAACGCCGGACCCGGCCGTGTACAGGTCTGCTTCCGGCATTACCACCTTGAGTAGCAGTTCCACCGTTACCTGGATGCCCGGGTCGTCTTCGATGTGGAGGATTTTCATTTCATTTCCTTTCCATGACAACACCGGCTAATTGCCGTTCTTCCGCCGGTTGCTCCCCGGTCCTGAAGATGTATCCGACCCCCGGAATGGTCTGAATAGAGGGATACGTATCTGCCTTCATACCCAGTTTCCGCCGCAGCCGGCTGACAAAAACCCGCAGATATTCCTTTTCTGATGAGTATTCGTCTCCCCAGACGCTGCCGAGCAGGATGATGTGGGTCAGTGCTTTGTTGACGTTGAGGGCCATAAAGCTGAGAAGGTTAAATTCCGTCTGGGTGAGTACGATCTCCTGTCCCGCCACCAGGACGCGGCGTGAAGCGAAGTGAATTTCCAGGTCTCCGTTGGAAAAAACGGCCGGGCCGGCGGCCGTCCGCTGGTTGGGACGATGTCGGAGCGCGTTCTGGACCCTGGCGATCAGTTCCGCGATGCCGAAAGGCTTGGTCAGATAATCGTCCGCTCCCATCTCTAGGCATTTGACCTTGTCGTGTTCATCCCCTCGGGCGCTCAGGATGATGATGGGGATGTTCGTCCATGACCTGACCCGACGGCACACTTCCATGCCGTCCATGCCGGGCATCATGAGGTCCAGGATAATAAGGTCCAGGAGCGATTTTTCGATGAATTCGATGGCTTCAACGCCATCGCTGGCAAAGAAAACTTCATAGCCGCGGGCTTTCAGGTTCGCCCCGAGTAATTTAAGGATGGCGGGATCGTCATCAACGACGAGTATGCGTTCATGAATCATCGGCTTCTCTCCTTCACGCCGTCGGGAA
>CAZQQL010000161.1:0-4169 GCA_964595455.1 uncultured Dehalococcoidaceae bacterium | reverse complement strand
TTGCTAAACGTAGATGAATCGAGACCGGGAATAAATAGATGAGGTAGTATATGCAAGCGGAATTGATAGCGCCATGCGGTATGAACTGCGCCATTTGCAGCGGCCACCTGAGGAAAAAAGACCCGTGCCCCGGCTGCGGCGGCAATGACGAAAACAAGCCCGATTACTGCCGCTCATGCAAAGTCGTGGTCTGTGAGAAGCGGAAAGAGAGCCGGTCCGGTTTTTGTTATGAATGCAGCAGCTACCCCTGCACCAGGATAAAGCAGCTCGATAAGCGGTACAGCGCAAAGTACCACATGAGCATGATGGAAAACCTGGCCATGATGAAAGAACAGGGTATGGCCGCGTTCCTGGAAAAGGAAACGGAAAAATGGAAATGCCCGGTCTGCGGCGGCGTGGTGTGCTGCCATAACGGCCTGTGCTATGACTGCCTCGACAATGCCCCGAAAAGCAAGCGCAAGCCGATACCGGAAAAAGACGTTACCGGGGAAGACCTCATTGCGCCGTGCGGCATGAACTGCGGCGTCTGCGCCAGCTACCTCGCCATGAAGAACGACGTCAAGAGCCGGGGCATCAAGATGAGCTATTGCCGCGGCTGCCTGCCGAGAGGCAAAGGCTGTTCGGTCAACAAGTCACTCGGCTGTCTGAAGCTCATGGGAGCCAGCGTGCGGTTCTGCCTCGAATGTGAAAAGTTCCCCTGCGCGACCAATGAGCGCATTGACTCGACCTACCGGGAGCGTTACGGCATGAGCCCGGTAGAAAACCTGCGGTATATCGGGGAGCACGGGATCGAGAAATTCCTGGAACGGGAGCGGGAAAAATGGCGCTGCCCGGAATGCGGCGGCGTCATCAGCTGCCATAATGGCATCTGTTTTACCTGTGGGCTGGAGAAGCTCAAGAACAGGAAAAATAAGTACAGCCGGGCTGATGACGCGTAAACCCGGCTCTGCTATAATTTGTACGTAACCTCTCTCATTTTACCGAAAGGGACTCAAATGCAAAAGAAGATCAATGTCGGCGTCATTGGCGCTACCGGAATGGTAGGACAAAATTACCTGAGGCTGCTGGACGGCCACCCGTGGTTCGAGGTGACGTACCTGGCGGCTTCACCGCGGTCCGCAGGGCAGAAGTACGCGGATGCCGTGGCCGGACGCTGGCATATGACTACGGGAATCCCGGAAGCTGTCAAGGGCCTGGTGGTTGAAGATGCCAGCCAGGTGGCAAAGGCAGCCGGGAAGTGCCGGATCATGTTCTCCGCCGTCGAGATGGACAAGAAGGCCATCATCGAAATTGAGGAAGCCTATGCGGCGGCGGGGTTCGCCGTCGTGTCGAATAATTCGGCGCACCGGCATACCCCGGACGTACCGATGATGTCGCCGGAGATCAATTATGCTCATCTTGACATAATCCCGCAGCAGCGGAAACAGCGCGGCTGGGACAAGGGTTGCCTGGTGGTCAAGCCGAACTGCAGCATCCAGAGCTACATCCTTCCGATGTATGCCCTGATACAGGCCGGCTACAGCATCGAGAAAATGATCGTCACCACGCTGCAGGCGGTATCCGGCGCCGGGTATCCCGGGCCGGGCTCCATCGACATGATCGATAACATCATCCCGTACATCGGCGGCGAGGAAGAAAAGTCGGAGATCGAGCCGCTCAAGATACTCGGCAGGGTGGAAGGCGGGAAGATCGTCCCGGCGGACAACATCAAGATATCCGCGCACTGCAACCGGGTGGCGGTATCGGACGGGCACACCGCCTGCTGCAGCCTGCTGTTCGGCGCGAAGAAGCCGGGCCTGGAAGAGATCGTCAATCTGTGGAAGGGTTTCTCCGGGCCTCCCCAGGAACTCAAGCTGCCGTCCGCGCCGGTCCCGCCCATCGTGTACCGTGACGAGGTCAACCGGCCGCAGCCCCGCACCGACCGCGATGCCGGCAAAGCGATGGCGGTGACGGTAGGGCGGCTGCGCCCGTGCAACGTCTTCGACATCCGGTTTGCCGGGCTGCACCACAATACGGTCCGAGGCGCTGCCGGCGGCGCCATTCTTACCGCCGAGTTGATGGTAGCCAAAGAACTGGTAAAGTAGACCAAGTTTTAAACGGAACACAATCAAGGGCTCCTTTCGGGGAGCCCTTTTGTTAGAAGAGATGGTTTTACCCACCCTGCGGCACCTTTCAGGGCATCGCTCCGGGCGGTGGTACGGGAAAGAAGAACCGCCAGCTCCATTCGGGGAAGGGGAAGTAGTCCGTGCCGATGGCGCCGGGGTGGAAATACGGGGTCCAGGGTGGAAAGCCGTAGCCGGGCCAGCGGCTTTCCAGCGTCCAGAAGGTCAACTGATCGGGCAGGAGATGGAGGTCGAGGGCCCACTGTAGGTAAAGGAGGGACCCGAAGCCGATGAGCACGACGAGGACGGGAACAATCACGGCAAGCGGGAACCTGGCCAGCACCAGGGCGGCGATGACCGCCACCGGGAACAGGCCCGGCAGGAGAAACCGGTTGAAGAGGACGAACCCGCCGCCTTCCCTCAGTCCTGCGGTCCATTCATAGCCGAGATAGAGGACGAACACCGAGGCGAACCAGCCGATGAACACCAGCAGGACACTCCAGGGGAGTTCAGACCTGAGGCTGGACCACTTTCCTTCCGGTTTGGGCTGTTTCCGGAACTTGTAATAGAGAACGACGAAAAAACCAGGTATGGCGATGAGTATGAGCGGGAAGCCGATGAGCAGGTTCCGGGCATAGCCTTCAGCGTTATACCGGAGTATCTGGAGGGGGATGGACTCGCCGGCATAGGTCTGGCCGATGTATTGGAAGGCGAACTTGATGGGGTAAGGCGAGACGGAGTAGCTGTAGCTGAGCGGGGACCCGAAGATGAAGTAGTCGTAGAGCAGGAGCGCCAGGACCGGAAGGCCGGTGCCCATCGCGAAGGGGGACGATTTCCCGGACGGACCCGCGGTCTCTTTTCCAGGCAATAGCACTCGTTACCAGCCAGTGCAGGGCGAGTATCACGGCAATGGGCAGATTGGTGTAGCGGGTCACCACCGACCAGCCGATAAAGAAGAAACCGAAAAAGAGCAGCAGGGCGCCTTTGACCGGCGTGAGGCGTTCCTTTTCCAGGTAACGATAGAGATAGAGTCCAGCCCCGACGACGAGGAAGGCCAGCGAGGCATAGGTATCCATGTAGATGCGGTTCAGCATGACCAGGGCGATGGGCGTGAAGAGTACCAGGAGCGAGCCGATCATGGCGGCCCGTTCATCGCGGATACGTTTGAGCAGGATATAGGTCACGATCACCATGCCGAGCGCCAGCAGGATGCCGCCCCAGCGCGGGATGCCGAGGAGCTTGAAGGGAACGAGGTAAAAAACGACGCCGGGGGCTTTTTCGAGCGCCCATTTGTTGTAGGAGATGGGCAGGTACTGGAGGAGGTTACCGCCGTTGCCGATGGTCTCCTGCGCTTGCCGGTACTGGGTAAGGTTGTTGACAGTGAAGTCGCCGGCGGAGAAATTGCGGACGCCGTGGTAGTAAGCCCAGTCGTCCGGGTCCGGCATCCGGAGCGGAGTTATCAGGACCAGGACGGCGGCGAGGATGAAGCCGAGCGCGGTCACCGTCCGGTAAACGTTGATATGACGGTAAAGGGATTGTGTCTTTGGGGCGGTGATTTCACTCATGAGCTGTTACCTGTCATGTTAGACAAGATACCACAGCGGGGGCGTTAAGAGAAATGCCCGGGAACAGGGTTAATTTGGAGTTTACTGAAAACTTGCCCTTCGGGGGGCATCCTTCGACAGGCTCTGGATGAGCGGGGGCTCTAACTTCGGGGTTGCACTCCGACCCACTGAGATCCGGTGTGACATCAAAGGGGCAGGCACGGTTACCTGCCCCTTCTGATGGACGAATGACTGCCGGCTGTTAGCCGTGTTTGGCCGAGGCTGCCTCGGTGAGGCGGGCATCGACGAAGATGACGGGTTTTCCCACGCGCGTGACGATCAGCGGGCAGTGCGGCGTGCCGGCGGGAACGAAGGCGTAGAAGGGGTAGTTTATCTTGTGGACTACGCCGTCGAGTTCCAGTTCCACGTCGGCATCGAAGTCGACAAAATTGTCCGACGTGCCGGTGATAAAAATGTATTGATCGAACGGGTGCGTGTGGGAAGCATCGATGATGGTAAGGGG
>CAZQQL010000160.1:2087-4231 GCA_964595455.1 uncultured Dehalococcoidaceae bacterium | reverse complement strand
CCTTGATGGCCGCCCGGGCATGGTCGGCGTAGTTACGGCAGCGCGAATACTTGCGGCCGAGTTCGTTCGAGGCATACCTCAGGTCCGCCAGGTAGATATCCACGATACCATCGAACTCTTTGAGCGTGCTGACCGCGTCGTAACTGCTCGTGTTGTAGACGAGCGGCAGCCGCAGACCTTTCGGGACGGCTTCCAGCAGCGCTCCCATGATCTGGGGACCCACGTGAGACGGCGTCACGAGGTTGATGTTGTGGCAGTGCAGCTCGTCCTGGAGGTAGAGCATCTTTTCCCCCAGTTGCGCCGCGGTCACCCTGTTCCCGGATTGCAGCTTCGGTTCCTGGCTGATCTGGTAGTTCTGGCAATAGCGGCAGTTCAGGTTGCAGTTCCCGAAGAAAATCGTGCCGGAACCGCGCGTGCCGGATATCACCGGCTCCTCCCCATGGTGCGCCCCGATCGAAGCCACGGAAGCCAGTAATCCGGTGTGGCAATGGCCGGTACCTTGCGCCCGGTTGGAATGGCACTCCCTCGGGCAGAGGTCGCAGGCCGCCAGCCTGGCCGCCAGCCGCTCAGCCCTCCCGGCCAGTTCACCCGACTCACACAGCGCGACGTAACCCGGCTCTTTTCGGCTCATGACTTCTTTTTGACCTCCAGGCTCAGCCCCCTTATCCCGGTGATGACGGCCTCTTCCCCTTCTTCCATGGTACCTTCTTCGCTGATGGCGTTCCAGTACTCGGCGCCTGCCCGTACCATCCCCTTCGGTTGAAGCCGCTTGACCACTACCACCGTCTCGCCTATCATACCCTCGCGGCCGGTCACCTTGCGTTTCTGGAAACTGACCAGGATGGCACGGTGGGCAATGAAAATGAGAATGAGTCCCAGGATTCCAATGACAACGAGCGCCCAGATTTCCAACTCGACGTTGAAGACCCTCAGCAGGACAAAAAGGAGCGCGATGAGAATGAAATCGTCCACGAGTGCGAGGAGCGTAATGCCGAAGGCCTTGCCCCGGCCGGGACGGTCCTTTTGAGGCTGTTCCTTGTTATTCATTACTCCCATGCTCCTTCTCCCCTCTGCCGCTTGCCCGTACCGGCGGTCCCGGTACTTCAAACGTGCCTTCCGGCGTTTCGATGCCGATAAAAAACCCGCGCTGTGCAAGGTGTTCGTCCAGTAACAGATCTTTTAGCGAACAAACCTTCGACCAGGGGAACCGCATCAACTGGCCGGTCTCTTCCAGTTCCGCCACGGTGTGCCGTTCCGTCCAGTGCCCGATAACCTCTATGATATGCCCGATACGGGCGTTGCGGTAGGCCCCGTCCCGGTATTCTGCATCCGCCAGGTCTTCCGCCATGCCCTCCGACGCCATCCATTCCACGAGCGTCTCCCACTGCCGCTGGAGGGAAAGCAGGATATAGCCGTCTCTGCAGTGAAATACCCTGAAAGCATTGTTCCAGTGCAGGCTTCCCTGCCGCTGCGCCATCTCCCCGGTATAAGCCTGCCGCACCAGGACATGGTCGAGGACGGAGGCCGCGCATTCCTGTACGGAGATGTCCAGATGTTGTCCTCTTCCGTTCTCGTGCCGGTGATAGAGTGCGAGTAAAACGCCATTGACCGCGAACAGCCCTGCGACCTTCCAGGCCGGATTGCCCGGCAGCTCCATCGGCCGGTCCGGCCCTCCCGTGACGGAGAGCCACCCGGAAATCGCCTGTAGTTCCGGCTCGGTGAGGCGTTTTTCGTTGTGCTGGACGTCCTGCCCGAAGTCGGAAATGGAAGCGTAGATGATGCCCGGATTAAGCTTCCGGATGTCCTCGTAGCCGAGGCACCGCGCCGCCATTTCCCCCGGTTGCCCGTCCTCGATGAAGAAGTCCGTGTCCTTGAGAAGCTGATTAAAAGTCATCTTGTCTGCCGGGTCATCAAGGTCCAGGGTAACGTGCTGTTTTCCGGCATTGCAGTAAAGAAAATCAGAATCCGTACGGGAGAAGCCCGGAGGTTCGATGCGGACAACGTCGGCGCCCAGGTCATGCAGGAGCTTCCCGGCGAACATCCCCCTGTCCGTCGTCACCTCGATGGCCCTGTAACCGCTCAGCGGCCCCATTTCCCCTCTCCATGGACAATATTCCGGGCTTCCCTTACTCGTCTCTTCTCCC
>CAZQQL010000160.1:0-1987 GCA_964595455.1 uncultured Dehalococcoidaceae bacterium | reverse complement strand
GAGGGAGAAGATTAAGATGAGGGGTATTCCGCCAACGGCGGAACCTTAATATCAGCCCTGCTGCTTCTGTATCTTGCTCCACGTGTCCCGCAGCGTCACCGTCCGGTTGAAAACCAGCTTCTTGTCCGCCGTGTCCGGATCGACGATGAAGTACCCGAGCCGCTCGAACTGGAACATGCTCCCGGACTTCGCGCCCACAAGAGCCGGCTCGAGCTTGCAGCCCGTCAGTGTCTCCAGAGAGTTCGGGTTGACGTAATCCATGTAGTTCTCACCCTCGCCCATATCCGTCGGGTCTTCCTTGGTGAAAAGATGGTCGTACAGCCGTACCTCGGCTTCGACGGCATGCTGCGCGGACACCCAGTGCAGGGTGGACTTTACCCGCCGCCCGTCCGGGGCATCGCCGCCGCGCGTGGCGGGATCATAAGTGCAGTGGACTTCCACCACCTCGCCCCTGTCGTTCTTGACGACGCCGGTGCAGGTGACCAGGTAGGCGTACCGCAGCCGCACCTCGCGGCCGGGCGTGAGGCGGAAATACTTGGGCGGCGGCGCCTCCATGAAGTCTTCCTGCTCGATGTACAGCTCACGGCTGAACGGCACCTTGCGCGTGCCGGCGGAGAGGTCTTCCGGATTGTTGACCGCGTCGAACTCTTCCACCTGGCCTTCCGGATAGTTGTCGATGACCAGCTTGAGCGGCCGGAGCACGCCCATGACCCGCGGCGCCCGTTTGTTGAGGTCTTCCCGCAGGCAGTATTCCATGAAGGCGATATCCACCAGGCTGTTGGTCTTGGCGACGCCCGTCCGACGCGCGAAGTCGCGGATGGCTTCCGGCGTGTAACCGCGTCGCCTCAGACCGGCCAGTGTCGGCAGGCGCGGGTCGTCCCAGCCGCTGAGGATGCCCTTCTCGATGAGCGGCCGCAGCCACCGTTTACTCGTGATGAGGTGGGTGATGTTCAGCCGCGCGAACTCTATCTGTGTGGGCCGGTAAACGCCAAGCTCGATGAGGAACCAGTCGTAGAGCGGCCGGTGGTCTTCGAACTCGAATGAACACAGCGAATGGGTGATGCGCTCGAGGGAGTCCTCGAGGCCGTGCGCCCAGTCGTACATGGGGTAGATGCACCACTCGTCGCCGGTACGGGGATGCGTGGCGTGGAGGATTCGGTACATGACGGGGTCCCGCAGGTTCATGTTCGGGGACGCCATGTCTATCTTCGCACGCAGCACCCGCGAGCCGTCCGGGAACTCGCCAGCCTTCATCCGCTTGAACAGGTCAAGGTTTTCTTCCACGGAACGGTCCCGCCACGGGCTCGGTCTGCCCGGCTGGGTCAGCGTGCCGCGGTGTTCGCGTATCTCGTCGGCGGTGAGATCATCGACGTAGGCCTTGCCCTTCTTGATAAGGTCCAGGGCGTACTCGTACATCTGCGGGAAGTAGCTCGATGCGAAGAACAGCCGGTCTTCCCAGTCCACGCCTACCCATTTGAGGTCGTTGATGATGGCGTCGATGTACTTCTGCTCTTCCTTGGCGGGGTTGGTATCGTCGAAGCGGAGGTTGAACTTGCCCCCGAAGTCCTCGGCGATGGTGTAGTTGATGAGGCTGGCCTTGACATGCCCGATGTGCAGGTACCCGTTGGGCTCCGGCGGGAACCGCGTATGGACATTGTCATACTTGCCCGTCAGAAGGTCCTGGCGGACAATATCCCTTATAAAGTCGCTGGGTGTTTTCGTCTCTTCGGTCATGGAAATATTATCCTCCTTTCCTTCTTAACCTCAGATTTATTGTTATCGAAACCCTCACCTCTCCCCCGTATCAAGTACGGGGCAGGCTCTTTCAAAAGGGAGACGATAGAATGTTATATTCCATTCTCCTGCCGCAGTCCCCTTCCTAGTTTCCTCTCCCCTCGCGGGAGAGGATTAAGGTGAGGGGGCGTACCGTAATAAATCTCTGTAAAGACCAGACATAGGTTACACTTTGTCCGGAGACATAGGTTAC
>CAZQQL010000159.1:0-4261 GCA_964595455.1 uncultured Dehalococcoidaceae bacterium | reverse complement strand
CAGTCCATCACGCACCCCGCCTGCATCTACGTCCCCAAGGGCACGCTGCACGGCCCGTACATCTTCAAGACGGTCAACAAGCCCATGATGTTCATGGACATCGTGATCAATCCCATGCCATCCGTCCGCCAGCCGCCGCCCGGCTCCCGCCGCGAAGATTAGACCGGCTTATACTGGAACTCGCAGGGTGAGTTGAGAAGGTCAACTCCACCATTATCCGGACAAAAATGATGGCGCCCCGATTTATCGGGGCGCTTAACTTTTCCCAAGAGCGAGGTATATCTTACTGTTCAGGGCACGCGGTAAAAATGTCACCTGGCAGTATGCTAGGCTATCTTCTTCCCGGCGTCAGGCCCGCCGCTGCCGATATAGATTTCTTCTACTTTCAGGACGACGGCGGCTTTGGGTGAGAGCGGCGGCACGATGGATTTGACCCACGCCACTCCTTCATCGAAGATCTTCCCCGACGTCTCGACCCTGGCGGTGCCCTTGAACTGGTAACCGCTATGGTCCGCCCAGGCGGCCATGGCGATCTTCGGGTTTTTTACCAGGTTATCGCGGGTCTTCAGCATGAAGTTATCCATGATCAGGAATTCGTCATCTGAGATGGGTTTTACAAAAGCTATGGCGGCTACATTAGGTGTGCCCTCTCTGCTTGCCGTAGCCACGGCGAATACCTTGGTATTCTTGATGGTTTCTTTCATTTCCGTGGTTAATTTTGCCAAAATATCCTCCCCTGTTAACATGAATGCGGCCGTTTTCCGGCCAATGACAACACCAGTGTACTATGCAGGCAGAAATCGGGTCAATTATCCACCCGCAGCAATCAGCCAGTCAGGCGGGCCCTGAACCGTCGTGACAGGATAGCGCGGGTGTCCAGGTTTCCACGGCTCGGGCTAATCAGCCTTAGGGGTGGTGGTAGGAGGAACCGAGGGTTCGCTTAAGGCCTTCTTGCGCAGGTAGATGGCCCAGTAAACGAGGGCGACGAAGAACACACCGCCGATGATGTTGCCGATGGTGACCGGCAGCAGGTTATTGGCAAAGAACGAGCCCCAGGTCAGGTCCTGGTACAACGAGGGGTCCACGCCGATTTTGGCCCAGAATTCAGCCGGGGCGCCGGCCTTGACGAGGATGGCGTAGGGCACGAAGAACATGTTGGCGACGCAGTGCTCGAAACCGGCGGCGACGAATGCAGCGATGGGGAATATGATGGCCGAGATACGGCCGAGCACGGTGCGGGCGCTGTAGGTCAGCCAGACCGCCAGGCAGACGAGGGCGTTACACAGGATGCCCAGGATGAGGGCCGGGATGAACTCAAGGTGTACCTTGCCGTTGGCGATGTTGAGGGCGGTCAGGCCGACCCCGCCGTTATTGAATTCATAATGAAGTGCGAAATACACGACGAGCGCCGTGGCGACGGCTCCGCTGAAGTTGCCCATATATACGATCAACCAGTTACGCAGCACCTTCCAGGTGGAGAGCTTGCGGCTGGCCCAGGCCATGATAATGAGGTTGTTGCCGGTGAACAGCTCCGCGCCGCCGACGACGACCAGGATGAGGCCGAGGCTGAATGCCACGCCGCCGATAACGCGGCTGATACCCCAGGGCATGGAGCCGCTGCCGGTCATGGCGACGGTGAAGAAGATGGCCCCCAGGGCGATGAAAGCGCCGGCTATGACAGCCAGGGCAAAGGTGCTCAGGAAATCAAGGTTGGCTTTCTTGATGCCGATGTCCTGCGCCTTGGATGCCATCTCCGCGGGCAGGAGTTCATCGAACGTTGATACATTATTGTTGGTGGGCTCGATATCAGACATGCAGCAGTCTCCTCTGCGGATTTCGGATTATATGAATTCACTCTATTATAGGACTATCGGGAGCTATATCCAATCCCGATATGGTTCTATATACATCTCGCTCGGCATTCAGCCTCAGACCGCGCGATACAACTAAGCATATCCGGCTAACTATAACTACCGCTATAGGGAATGAGGGTTTACTTGGTTGACAATTAGGTGTGCGGTAGTAGAATTGAATTATGACATTATTCGGCTCATCAGGAATACGTACCGTATTCACCAGACAACTCCTGGAACTGGCCATGCGCGTCGGGCTGGCGGTAGGGGAAAAATACCGGAACGTTATCGTGGGGATGGACTCACGGACGTCCGGCCCGGCGATGAAGCATGCCGTCAGCGCCGGGATACTGGCCGCCGGCGGGACCTGCGCTGATGCCGGCATCGCGCCGACGCCGACCATCGCGCTGGTGACGAAGGACTTCGACGCCGGCGTCATGCTGACGGCCTCCCACAATCCCCCGGAATACAACGGCCTCAAACTGCTCAACCCGGACGGTTCCTCTTTCGATACGCCGCAGCAGGAATACATCGAGGGAGCCTTACAGGACCTGACCAGACCAGCCGCCGCCTGGAAGGATTTGCGGGGAAGCACCGTTTTTCCCACCGCCAAGGAAGACCACATCGCGCGCATCATACGGGACGTAGCTATCAAACCCGGCCTCAAGGTGGTGATCGATGCCGCCGGAGGCGCCGCCTCTGAGATAACGCCGGAGCTGTTCCGGCGGCTCGGATGTGACGTGGTCAAGATTCACTGCCAGTATAACGGGAATTTCCCGCGCCCGGCGGAACCGATTGCCGCCAATCTCAAAGACCTCTGCTCGGCCGTCATCGAGACGGGCGCGGCCATCGGCATCGCCCATGACGGGGATGCGGACCGGATGATGGCGGTGGATGAAAAAGGCCGCTTTATCACCGGCGATAACCTGCTTGCTCTGTTTATCAGGGCGACGAATGCCACGGACGTGGTGACAACGCTGGATGCTTCCATGGCCGTCGAAGAACTGGCCCCGAAGGTGCGCCGCACCCGTATCGGGGATACCTGGGTATCCGAAGAACTACGGCGCGGCGGGGACTTCGGCGGGGAGACATCCGGCTGCTGGATATTCCCCACCGTTTCGCTCTGCCCGGACGGCATTTACGCCGCCGCCAGGATAGCGGAACTGGCCGGTAATTTCAAGCTTTCCGAACTCGTCGACGCCCTGCCGGCGTATCCGCTCGTGCGGGGAAGCTGCCGGAGCGAGGGCGTTAACCGGGAAGAACTGATCAACGGCCTGATGACCCTGAAACCGGTGGAGGTGGAGAAGATCGACGGCATGAAGCTCATGTTCGATGACGGCTGGGTCCTCGTGCGGCCGTCCGGCACCGAACCGAAGATACGTCTCACCGCCGAAGCCAGGACCGAAGCGCGGGCGCAAGCCCTGTACAACGCCGTCCTCGACATCCTGAAAACTTGCGGAGGAAAACCTTGAAAGCCGTGATACTCGCCGCGGGAGAGGGGAAGCGCATGCGGCCTCTCACCGCCGTCAGACCCAAGGTCATGCTGCCCATCGCCAATCGCCCCATCGTCGAACACACCCTGCTCGAACTTATCGAGGCGGGTGTCAAGGACTTCATTTTCGTCGTCGGTTACGGCAGCCGGCAAGTGCGTGACTACTTCGGGGACGGCAGCAAGTGGAACGTCAACATCGAGTACTCCGAGCAGCGCAAGCAGCTCGGCACCGCGGACGCTCTTAAATTCGTGGCGGGCGCGGTCAAAGGCAACTTCCTGGTCATCAACGGGGACATCATCGTCTCCCATGAAGACATCATCGCCTTGATGGAAGCCAGGCATTCGACAATGAGCGTCATCGAGGTCGAAGATCCGACCGGCCTGGGGGTTGTGGAAGTAGAAGGGGACAGGGTAACAGGTATCCATGAGAAAGCGGAGAAGCCGCCGACCAACCTGGCCAACGCCGCGCTGTACCTGTTCACGCCGGCTATCTTCGAAGCCATCGGGAAAACAGAGAAATCACCACGCGGCGAATATGAACTGACCGATTCCCTGAAGCTGCTCATGGCTTCCGGGGAAGGGCTATACCACCGCGTGCTGGGGTCCTGGCTGGACATGAGCTATCCATGGGACCTCCTGCGGGGCAATGAGATCAAGCTCAAAGACATCGAACTGCATAATCACGGGACGATGGAAGCCGGAGCGACGCTGAAAGGCCCGGTCCTCATCGGGGAAGATACGGTGATACGCGCCGGGGCCTACATCCAGGGACCGGTCATCATCGGCTCCGGGTGCGATATCGGCCCGAACTGCTTCATCCGCCCGACGACGGCCATCGGCAACGGGTGCCACATCGGGAATGGCGTGGAGATCAAGAATTCCATCATCATGAACGGTTCCAAGGTGCCGCACCTCA
>CAZQQL010000158.1:0-4269 GCA_964595455.1 uncultured Dehalococcoidaceae bacterium | reverse complement strand
ACCAGTATCATGTCCTGAACGCTCTGGAAAAACAGCATCGGGTAGCCGAGCCAGGGCAGGTAACCACCCGCCGTGCCGATGACGGCGGAAGGAGGAATCGTCACCGGGTCGATGCCGGTGGCGTCGCCGCTGGTGATGTAGCCGAGCGTTGGCGTGACGGCGGTCTGCGCTACCCGGCGGGCGGCGATGGCGGGGTAATTATAGAGATCGCGGGCTTCTTCCGGAGACCGGAAAACGATGATCTCGCCCGGCTCGACATCGGTCGAAGTCAGGGGCTGGACGAAGGCCAGGCTCCCGTTGGGAAGAACGGGTTCCATGGCGGAGCCGAGCACCGGCACGAAGGTCAGCGACCCGTGCGCGGATAACGCGGCGATGATACAGAAAAGAAGAATGATGACGAGGATTACGGCGCGCTTCATGGCCCTGTACCGTTTCTGCCGTCCGGCAAACCGGCAGCGTTCCTCGTTACCTCAGTTCTCCGAGCAACGCTTTGAGGCGTTCCGTGAACTGCTCTTTGAACTCATTGAATTCGGCTTTCGTGACAAAGTTCTCCCGGTTGGGGGCGGGTATCGCCGCACTGCGGAAGACGGGCGCAGTCATGCTGCGCTGTCCTGCTTCGACGAGCGAGCGGGACTGCTCGTTGCTGATGAGCTTGCTCGTGATCATTCTCAGGGACCGGCGGATGGCGTCGTCCGTCAGGTTCAATCTGGCCTGAAGCTGCTCGCGGTCGTTCCCGACGGCGATCTGGTTGAGAAGCTGCGATTCAGTAGGGGTCAGTACCGCCAGCAGATTATCGATCTGCTGGTTCATCCGGATGGCTTCCTTGAACTCCTCCACGGCAAGGGCCGCCACCTCCGGGTTGAGCAGTTCCTCGATGATCGGGCTGCTTCCCTGGGAGACTACCCGGATAACGTCCATAAGGAAGTCCGGGTCCGTGTCCTTGGTGATGAAAGCGCTGGCGCCGGCTTTGATGGCCGCGAACAGCCCGGCGGTCTCTTTGGCGGGCATGGTCAGGATGACCGCCAGCGACGGCAGGTTACGCTTGAGGCGCCGCGTCATTTCCTGGCCGGATACTTTAACGTCCTGGACGCTCAACACGGCTACATTGGGCGGGTTGGCAAGGATCTGGTTGTAGGCGTCTTCGTTGGCGGTGGTCTCGCCGATCACCTCGAAGTCATCCTCGCCGGAAAGAATAAAGTGGATGCCTTCCCGGAACAGCACCTGGGGATCGGAAAGGAAAACTTTATTCTTCTCGATGGTTTCCTGTCGTATCGCTGTCATAGTACTTTTTTCCTATTCCAATATAGCAAATTCGTATTAAGAAGCGGGTAAGGTTCATAAAGAAATCATTAAGAACTCGTAAAGCTACCGTAAAGAAATGGCGCTTATTGCGACCGGCCGGAAAGGAGGTTTCAGCCCGAGGACGGCCGGATGAATTTGTAGCCGATGCCGTGCTCCGTGACGATGATGGAGGGCGATTCCGCGTTGTCTCCCAGTTTCTGACGCAGGTGCTGGATATGGACGCGCAGCAGGTCACGGGCATCGACGTAGTTATCGCCCCAGACCTTGGTCAGCAGGTTCTCATGGGAGAGTATGCGGCCTTCGTTGCGAATGAGCTGGTAGAGGAGCTTACGCTCGGTGGACGTCAGTTTCACCGGATTTCCGCTGATGGTAACTTCATTGCGGCTGAAGTCCACGGAGAGTTTTCCGCTGGAGAACGGGCGTTCATCGTCGCTGACGCCGGTGCCCTGGGCGCGCCGCAGGACCGCCTGCACGCGGGCGATGAGTTCAATGTGGCTGAACGGCTTGGTGATATAGTCGTCCGCCCCGAGTTCAAGGCCCCTGGCGATATCGGTATCCTCAGCACGTACGGTCAGCATGATGACGGGAACATCGGAGAACCGGCGTACCTCCTTGAGCACCTGGTAGCCGTCCATGTCCGGCAGGCCGATATCGAGGATGATAACGTCCGGGCTGCCCGTCTCGACCAGTTCGATGCCTTTGCCGCCGGAGGATGCGGAAAGGACGGTGGCGCCGCTCCAGCGCAACTGGAAGCAGAGTGAAACTACTTCGATAATCCCGGGATCGTCCTCGATGACAAGTACTTTCATGCGTGCTCCTTTGCATAACTGCGCCGGTCCGGCCTGAGAGGCAGGGTAAATGAGAACGTGCTCCCGATTCCCGGCATACTCTCCAGCCATATGCGGCCGCCATGAAGCTCGACAACCTGCTTGGCCAGCGCCAGCCCGAGCCCAAGCCCGGGGTGCTGTTGGCGGTCCGAGGCAATGCGGCTGTACGGTTTAAACAACCTGGATTGCTCTTCCGGCGCAATGCCGATCCCTGTATCTCTGACTTCAACTAGAACGCCCCTGGTGTTGCTGGTGCAGGTAACGGTGATGGACCCCCCGTTCGGGGTGAACTTGTGCGCGTTGGTAACAAGGTTGAGCAGCACCTGCTCCAGCCGGGGCCCGTCCCCGTTGATGATGGGCAGGGCTTCCGCCGTCCGTGTGGTCAGGGTCTGGTTTTTCTCGGTGATGAGAGGACTGATCTGCAAACACACTCCCTGCACGAGGGACTTCATATCCACCGGCTCGAGCTGGAGCAGTATCTTGCCGCTGCCGGTCTTGACGATGTCCAGCAGCTCGGCCAACCGGTTCTCCAGTGTATCGGCGTTGCGGATGATGGTCTCGATCAGCTTGCGACAGGAATCGTCGACGCTGGTATTCAGTTCCTCCGCCAGCAGCCCGGCGCCGGCGATGATGGAGGTTAGCGGCGTCTTGAGTTCATGCGCCAGGGTATCGATGAACCTCAGCCACTCATCTTCTTTGGTTTCCACGGACGTATTCTTTCTGACATATCTTGTACGTATGGATAGTTTCCTTTAATCTAGCATTTTTGCTGGGCTGCTTCAAGTAACCGGCTATTTACTCCGTATGTCATGAAAATAACAGATGGAATTGCATACCTGTACCCTTGCAACCTGCACATACGGCGCATATAATATGAACGCCTCTTCGGACACTGTCTCAAGAGAGGCGGCATTACATTCGGGTTAATTCATAGGTTTTACGGGGAACAGCGCATGACTGTGAAACATGATGTCATCATCATCGGGGGCGGTCCGGCCGGCATCTTTGCCGCGCTGGAACTGGCGCAGGCTCCCAACTTGAAAGTCCTTCTCATCGAGAAGGGGAGAGACATCACCACCCGAGCCTGCCCTGTCCGCAATTCCGGCACTGCCTGCCGCTCCTGTTCGCCGTGTAACCTGGTCTGCGGCCTCGGGGGAGCCGGGGCTTTCTCTGACGGCAAGCTCGTGCTTTCCTCCGAGGTCGGCGGTCATCTGGGAGAGTATCTCGGCGAAGAGCGGGCGCAAAGCCTGATACGATACGTGGACAGCCTGTGGCGGAAGTTCGGCGCCGGCGAGCATCTCTACGGCGGGGACGGCTATGTTGAAGAAATGGCCGGGAAAGCCACCGCCGCCGGCCTGCGCCTTATCCCGACACCTGTGCGCCATATGGGGACAGATAACGGCTTCGAGGTCCTGAAAGCCATGCAGGACTACCTGTTCCCCCGGCTGGACGTGGAAATGGGGACCATGGTCTCCAGCATCCTCACCGATAATGGCAGGGTGACCGGTGTGGAAACACAGGACGGCCGGACCTTCGAGTGCGACTACATCATCCTCGCACCCGGCCGCGAAGGTGCGGACTGGTTCTCACGGGAAGCAGCCAGGCTCGGCCTGACGGTCCAGAATAACCCGGTAGACATCGGCGTACGCGTTGAAGTACCCGCTGACATCATGAGCGACCTGACCGACAAGCTCTACGAGATCAAGCTGGAGTACCGTACGAAGAAGTTCGATAACCGTATCCGCACGTTCTGCATGTGCCCGGCCGGCGAGGTTATCACCGAGTCCACCGGAGGGACGGACCCGGTCATCACCGTCAACGGTCACAGCTACGCCTCCCGTAAAACAAGTAATACCAACTTCGCGGTGCTCGTCAGCACCATGTTCACCTATCCCTTCCGGGAACCGATCGCCTACGGGAAGTACGTGGCCCGGCTGGCCAATCTGCTCGGCGGCGGCGTCCTCGTGCAGCGGCTCGGCAACCTGCTGGACGGTCATCGCTCCACGCCGGAACGCATCGCGGAAGGTAATATCGTCCCGACGCTGAAGAGCGCCACTCCCGGCGATATCAGTTTCGCCCTGCCGTACCGCCACCTGTCCGGCATCATCGAGATGCTCCAGACCATGGACAGGATGATACC
>CAZQQL010000157.1:0-4308 GCA_964595455.1 uncultured Dehalococcoidaceae bacterium | reverse complement strand
CGATAAAGGTTATACAATAATGCGGGAACTTGTGGGATAGGGGCTGCGTACCCGGGGAATCCCGCAGTTGCGCATTGGAGTACCTGCGCGAATACGTATTTTCTCCCGAGGCTGAAGCATGGCATTGCTCGTTCAAAAATACGGCGGTAGTTCGGTGGCGGACGCCGCTAAGATACTTAACGTCGCCAACCGCATCGTCAAGTCCAAAGAAGCCGGCCACCAGGTCGTCGTCGTCGTGTCCGCCATGGGCGATACGACGGATGATCTCCTCGCCCTCGCTGCGAAGATAAACGAAAAACCGGCCATGAGGGAATTGGACGTCCTCCTCTCCACCGGCGAGATCGTCTCCAGCACGCTGCTGGCGATGGCTTTACATAAATGTGGATACGAGGCCATCAGCCTCACCGGCGCCCAGGCGGGCATCAAGACGGACGCCGTCTACAACAGCGCCCGCATCCGGGACATCGATCCCCGCCGCATCACCCGGGAACTGGAAAAGGGCAATATCGTCATCGTCGCCGGCTTCCAGGGCATCACCGAGGACATGGATGTCACCACGCTCGGCCGCGGCGGCTCCGATACCACCGCTGTCGCCCTCGCCGCCGCCCTCGGCGCGGAACGCTGCGAGCGCTATACGGACGTCGACGGTATTTACACCACCGACCCCCGCGTCATCACCGGCGCCCGCAAACTCGCCGATATCAGCTACGACGAGATGCTGGAAATGGTGACCTACGGCTTTAAAGCCATCCATCCGCGCGCGGTAGAACTCGGGGAACTTTACCATGTGCCTATCCTGGTCGCTTCCAGCTTTAACGACCATCCCGGCACGCTGATTCATGAAGAGGTGACTATGGAGATTCGCAATAAGGTGCGCGGCATCGCTATCGACCAGGATGTCGCCAAGATTACCGTGGTCGGCGTGCCCGACCATCCCGGCATCGCCGCCGGGATTTTCGTTCCCCTCGCCGAGGCCGGCGTCAGCGTGGATACCATCGTCCAGAACGCCAGTATCCGGAAGATAACCGACCTCACCTTCACTGTGGCCCGCGGCCAGCTCAAAAAGGCCATGGCCGTTGTTGAGCCGATCGCAAAATCTATCGATGCCAAACAGTGCGTCGCGGATAACACCCTCGCCAAAATCAGTATCATCGGCAGCGGCATGCAGAATGCGCCGGGCTATGCCTCGCGCATGTTCGCTACCCTCAGCAACGCCGGCGTGAATATCGAGCTCATCACTACCTCGGAGATCCGCATAACCTGCATCATCGAGGAGTCCCGCGTGAAAGACGCTGTCCGCGTCCTTCACCAGGCCTTCGAACTCGATAAACAGGACTGAAGCCAACCCGGAAGCAAGTTAGAACTTGGTTCTGGACCGTCTTCCGCGCTCGCCCGAAAACTTGGGTTGTCATACTGAGTTCGCTTACTGCGAACGAAGGATCCGTCCTCTCTCATCGAGAACGTAATCGGAATAGCATCGATGAAGCCAGGCTTGGATGATGTAGCGCCTCCCTTTCGAAAAGGAGGCGGGGTGGGTCTTGAAGTAAGAATCCCCGATTAAAAAAGCCCCCCGGTTGCCGAGGGGCTTTTCACTTTCTCGAATGGCTCAGTAACTAGACCGAGACTACCTGCTTGACTTCCGGCACTTCCTGCTTGAGGATGCGCTCGATTCCGTTCTTCAGCGTCAACTTGGACATCGGGCAGCCGGCGCAGGCGCCGACCAGCCGCACCTTGACGGTACCGTCTTCAGTCACTTCTACCAGCTCAACATTCCCTCCGTCCCTCTGCAGGGCAGGGCGGACTTTATCAAGGACCTCGGTCACTTTTTCTTGCATTTTAGAATGGACTCCTTTAAAATTAATGGGGTAATCCCTCAATGAAATTGTATCTGCCGCCGGGGTTATTGTCAACAAAGGGACCAAAATACGTCCGTATTCCCCCTTGTGCCAGCACCAATGACGGTGTAGAATAGGTTACTTATTATGGTGTGTTTATTATGGGGCTGCGCATGACCACTCGTGATGAAGATAAACTTATCAGATTGAAACAACAACGCAGCAAGGAAGCAATCGACCTCGCTATGCGGGCCAAATGGCATGAAGCCGTAGACGTTAATCAGCAGCTTATCCAACTGTTCCCGGATGACGTCGATTCCCACAACCGGCTGGGCCGGGCTTACCTTGAGCTTGGTAAATATTCCGCCTCGCGCGAAGCCTACCGCCGCGCCCAGGAAATAGATCCCTACAACGCTATCGCCGCTCGCAACCTGAGACGACTGAACGACCTCCGGGACGCCGATTCAGATGAGATCGAAACCGATACTTTCGAGCCTACCCACTTCATCGAAGAGATCGGTAAGGCCGGCGTCGTGACGCTGTTCGACCTCGCTCAGAAGGAAGAACGCGCCAAGATCGTCGCCGGTGACAGGGTCACCCTCAAGATCGAAGGTGCCGCGCTCGTCGTCTACTACAAGGGGCTCTACCTGGGCAAGGTTGATTCCAAGTACGCACAGCGCCTGATCCGCCTCATCGTCGGCGGCAACCAGTACTCGTCCTCCATCGTTAAATCCACGGCGGATTCCATGACCGTCATGATCCGTGAAACCTATCAGGACCCGAGCCAGGCCGGCAAGTTATCCTTCCCGCCCAAGGGGATGGATGAGTTCAAGGTGTTTGCCGGTGACCGGATGCTGAAAGTGGACGAGGAAGAGGAAGAAGACGATTCCGGATATACCATCGTCGGCGGCGACGAGGGTGAAGTGCTGGCGAATAACGATCATGACATGGATGATGAAGAAGAGGAAGAGTAGGAGTAACGGATGGTAACAGGCAGAGTACGCCCGGTAAATATCGAAGACGAAATGCGGGGTTCTTACCTCGACTACGCCATGAGCGTTATCGTCTCCCGCGCTTTACCGGATGTGCGTGACGGCCTGAAACCGGTCCATAGACGTATCCTCTATGCCATGAATGATATGGGAGTGCGCTCCAACGGCCCCCACCGCAAGAGCGCCCGTATCGTCGGCGAGGTGATGGGTAAATACCATCCCCACGGCGACGCCGCTATTTACGACGCCATGGTCCGCATGGCCCAGGACTTCTCCATGCGCTACCCCCTCGTGGACGGGCAGGGGAACTTCGGCAGTGTCGATAATGACCCGCCCGCCGCCATGCGCTATACGGAAGCTCGCCTCTCCCGCATCGCCGATGAAATGCTCGTCGATATCGACCGCGATACGATCGATTTCACCTCGAATTTCGATGACAGCCTCAAGGAACCGTCCGTACTGCCCGCCCGGCTGCCCAACCTGCTGCTGAACGGCGGCTCCGGCATCGCTGTCGGAATGGCTACCAACATCCCGCCGCACAACCTCAACGAGATCTGCGACGCCATTTCTCATCTGGTGGACAACCCGGAAGCCAGCACCGAGGACCTGTATCAATTTATCAAGGGGCCCGATTTCCCGACCGCCGGTATCATCCAGGGCCGGGAAGGCATCCGTAACGCCTACAGCACCGGGCACGGCAAGATCGTCGTCCGGGCCAAGGCGCATTTCTCCACCACCGCCACCGGGCGGCGGCAGATTATCGTCAGTGAACTTCCGTACCAGACCAACAAGGCGGGACTGCTGGAGAACATCGCGGACCTCGTCCGCAACAAGAAGCTGGACGGCATCAGCGACCTCCGTGATGAATCCGACCGCCAGGGCATGCGCGTCGTCATCGAACTCAAACGCGAGGCCGACCAGCAGAAGGTGCTGAACAACCTCTTCAAGCACACCGCTATGCAGTCCTCCTTCCATGTCAACATGCTGGCCCTCGTGGATGGCCAGCCCAGGGTCATCAGCCTCAAGGAAGCCCTCCAGGAGTACATCCGCTTCCGCCGCGAGGTCATTACCCGCCGCACCAAGTTCGATTTAAAACAGGCCAAGTCCCGCGCTCACATCCTGGAAGGTCTGCGTATCGCGCTGGATAACATCGACGCCGTCATCAAGACCATCCGTGAATCGGAAACAGCGGAAGCCGCCCGCCGGAACCTGATGACCGGCTTCGAGCTTTCCCAGATTCAGGCCCAGGCCATCCTGGACATGCAGCTCCGCCGCCTGGCCAACCTGGAACGCCAGAAGATCATGGAAGAGTACCAGGAAGTGCTCAAGCAGATTTCCTACCTGGAAGACCTCCTCGCCAACCCCCGGCGTATCCTGGACCTTATCCGTGAGGATATGGCCGAACTCAAGCAGAAGTACGGAGACGACCGCCGCACCGAGATCGTCGAGCAGGGCGCCCAGGACTTCTCCGAGGAAGACCT
>CAZQQL010000156.1:0-4350 GCA_964595455.1 uncultured Dehalococcoidaceae bacterium | reverse complement strand
AGAACGGGCGCATGGTGCGGGCGGTACTGCCACCCGGCGGCTCCACCTTGATGACCTCCGCCCCGAGGTCTGCGAGTATCTTGCCGCAGAGGAAGCCGTTTTCATCGGTCAAATCAAGAACGCGAAATCCGTCCAGCATAGGCGTTATATCCCTTTCACATACTTCTCGGCCAGCCGGAAAGCCAGCGCGGGGTCGTCACGGGCAAGCAGTCCGGCGGCGTAAAGCACATAGCCGGTATCGAGGTAGAAACGCGGCGATTCCGGCTTCAAAATACCCGGCTTACGCACATTATACACGACACCGGAGAGCACGTCCGCCGGCCGGGGGTTGAAGATAAGCGGCCCGCCGGTCCCGATGACCGTCCCGACCTTCGTCAGGTCCTTGCCGCGCTGGACGAACGTCCGGCCCATCGGGCCGTAGACTTCCTCGAGCCGCCCGGCATGGCGGTCCATGGCCGTTTCCACGGTACAGGCGGTCAGCAGCCGATGGCAGTCCAGTTCATCCGAGGAGGACGGCAGGTTGCCCGCGCGGAACGAGGAAACGGCGCTGTTGAAATACGGCGGCAGGTCCTGCCCGGCCATGACCTCGCAGAGCGATTCCAAGCTGTGCTTCAGGCCGAGGTCGCCTTCCACGGTACGCTTTTCGTACGGCTCCGGGAGGCCGATGGTGACGGTATCGGGACGGGCCGGATTGCCTTTGGCGATGGAATGGACATCCGTGGTCGCGCCGCCGACATCCACCACCACCAGCTCTCCGAAGCCGCCCTTGCCGCCCGGACCGTTGGCGACCAGCCTGGCCGCTTCCAGCACGGCTGACGGCGTCGGCATAATGACGTCCCCGATGATCTCCCGCGCCTTGCCGATGCCCTTGGCAACGGTGATGTTCTTCATGAACAGGTCGCGGATCTCCCGGTTGCACTCGGTGAGGTCCAGCCGCCCGATCTCCGGCATGACGTTGTTGGCGTAGAGGACGGTCTTGCCGGTACCGGCGAAGGCTTCTTCGATATCGTCGCGGGCGGACTTGTTCCCGGCGACGATGATGAAGCGAACAGCATCCCCGGTATTGGCCAGCATGCGGGCGTTGTGGACGATGGTAGCGGTGTCCCCGCCGTCTGTGCCGCCGGTCAGCAGCAGGATGTCCGGCTTGAGAGCTTCGACCTTCGCCAGTTCACTCCTGTTCAGCCGGTAGGAAAACACCCCGACGACCTTTGCACCGGCCCCGAGAGCCGCCCGGTTGGCGGCCTCGCTGGTGAGTTCCGGCACAAAGCCAATGCAGACCATGCGCAGCCCCCCGGCGGCGCTGGAGCACGCCAGGGCGCGCCCTTCTTCCAGGTTACTGGCGGGAACGGTCTCCTCCAGGATGTCCAGGGCATGCCGCAGGCCGATGGTGATATCGGTCTCCACGGTGGAGGGCACTCGGGCGGCGGCCAGGACTTCCGCAGAGCCGGTATCCACCGCGAGGGCCTTGGTGTAGGTGCTCCCGAAGTCGATGAGAATCCTGAGGCTGCTCATGGGAAAGTCCCCGCGACTACATCTTCCCTTTCGCCTTGAGGTCGGCTTTCAGGTCTTCGATAGCGCCCTTGAGATCTGCTTCCGGCGGGTAGACGCGGTCGAACCCGAGCTTCCTGAACTTCTCTTTGTCTTCCTCGAAGTCGTGGCGCTGCACGCCGAGCACGCCGCCGATATAGAGAAGCACGTCATCCAGGCCGGCTTCGCGGACCTTGTCCTTGAAGCCCTGGAGGTCCATCTCGCCCATGCCGTAGAGCGAACTCATCAGGATGGCGTCCGCCGCCGTTTCCTGGGCGGCCTTGATGAAGTCGTCAACCGGGGTCAGGCAGCCAAGCTCCACAACGTTGAAACCGGCGTTCCGGAACGCCCGGGAAAGTATCTTGGTACCGATAACGTGCGCATCGTTGCCGACGGTGCCGGTTATGATGGTCGGTTGTTTAGCCATATCGTTTCTCCTCTTTCAACGGCTCGTTGAGGCGATGTTCTTGCATTCGGTCATCTTGCCGCAATCCGAAAGAGACGGATTGCTTCGTCCCGATAGCATCGGGACTCGCAATGACATCCGCCTAAGCCTACGCCCCAATAATTCTACCTTTACTGAACGCCCAGAAATCCGCGACAACGGCGTCATAATCCATCTTGCGGCCCTCGGCTTTTTCACGTTCGGCCACCTTGGCGCGGTGGAAGTCCTTGATCTCCTGGGAGAACGGCAGGTTGCCGAACTCCAGGTAGCGGCAGGCGCCTTCAAGGTCCTTGACGCCCAGTACCTGGTCCTTGACGTGGATGTTCGGGCAGAACGGGGAATCCATGACGCCGGCCTCGACGGCACGGAGCGAACCAACAATGGGATCGCCGTCACCCATTTCAAGTACTTTGTCGATGATCGCCCTTGTCTCCAGTTCGATGAACTTCTCTTCGACGGCCTGGTCCTTGAGGTCGTACTTGATGTCCTGCTGGCGTACCACGTTGAACATCCAGTTGGCGGCCTGGTAGGTCAGCGTGTGGGCTTCCTCGGTGGGGATACCGGAGCCTTCATCGATGGTGCGGACGAAGCAGGCTTCCACCTTGCCGAGGGCGGCCGTCATGGCTGTGTAGTTGATATAACCGAACGCCGCCCCGAGCTTGAGGGGCACGGGATACAACGGCGTCTGGTTGGCGAGCGTACCGGGGATAACGACGTCCTTGTAGCCGAACTTGTCCAGGTATTCCCGCATCAGCTTGTGGGCCACTTTCAGCCAGGCGAGGTCGTAGACCAGGTGTCCCATGAAATGGGAGTGCGGCATGACGCTGCGCACACCCTGTTCCGCGGCCATGAGCGCATCAACGATGATGGCCGCCAGGTTGATGCTCAGGGGAAAGATACCGGACGGCACGAAGCCGTGGAGGTCCGTGGTGATGACGGAGCCGCGCTCGGTATAATAACCGGCCAGCCGGTTGGTGTACTGGGTATGCTCGAAGCAATCCTCCAGCGTGCGGTTCTTCTCATAGGAGCCGAACTCCAGGAATGAACTCTTGCCCGCCGCCGTCATACCGGAAGCGAGGGCTATCTCCATGGACAGCTTGCCGCAGCCGCGGGGGCTGAACGCCGCCTCGACGCTCTCGATGACCTTGCGGGTATTCTTGACGCCGTGGATAGCGATGGGATAGCCGTTCAGGTGCGGCTTGCCGGTCCGGATGGACTCATCGAGGCCCTGCTGGGCTTTTTTATAATCGTACCGGCGCGTGTGGCTGTCCGTCGTCACCGGTACATGGACGATGCCGGATGCCACCAGCGACTTCACCAGGGAGATCTCCTGCTCCAGGACCGGGGTTCCGGCGCGCGGCCAGACGGCGGTGCGGCCTTCTTCCTTGAGCTTCAGGGTCACCTTCATGAAATTGTGGGCGTCGGAAAGGCTGTTCTGGTACTGGACGGCCTCGTCGAGGTCGACTTCCTTGCCGGTCGGCCATTCCGTGAGTACCTCACGGTGCATGCGGAGAAACTTCTCTTCGTCTATCTTCCTGTTGACAACGGATGGTTCCATGTTCTCTCCTGTTACTAGTAATTAGATAACTTCCTGGGTTTTCAGGCGCTCGATATCGTCCCAGCCCAGACCGAGCACGTCCATGAGGACTTCTTCCGTGTGCTGCCCGAAGTTCGGGGCCGCCTGCCGGGCGTCCGCCGGCGTTTCGCTGAACTTGAGCGGCGTGCCGATGAGGTTAACTTTGCCCAGCGACGGATGATTGACGTTCTCGATATACCCGTTGAGTGTGACCTGGGGATCGTTGATAAGCTCGTTCAGTTCCATGATCGGCGAGAAGGCCATGCCCTCGCCGTATTTCTCCAGCCGGTCCAGCCATTCGTCCCTTGGTCTCGTGATGAATGTATCGGCGAGTAACTGGGTGAATTCGATGAAATTGTCCCGGCGCGCCTTGGCATCGACGAACTTCGGGTCTTTTTCTATCTTGAGAAGGTCCACGGCGGTAAGGAAAGCATGCCAGAAGCGGTCGGACTGCGCCTCGCAGAGGAGCAGCCATTTGCCGTCCTGGCACTCGTAATGGTTGGCCAGCGGGTTCTTCAGCGTCTTACGGGACGGTCTCGGCATGGAGCGGCCGCGGAGCAGGGTGACGTTGATGTTGTACGCCTGCATGTGGATGCCGGAGCCGAGGAGGGAGACCTCGACCATCTGGCCGTGCCCGAGCCGCTGCCGCCCGATAAGCGCCGCCAGGATACCATTGACGAGAATGGTACCGGTGATCTGGTCGAAGATAGCCCCGGCGATCTGGAGCGGCGGGCTATCCGGTTCCCCGAGGGTGGTCATGATGCCGGAACGGGCCTGGGCGATGGCGTCGTAAGCGCGTTTC
>CAZQQL010000155.1:1236-4460 GCA_964595455.1 uncultured Dehalococcoidaceae bacterium | reverse complement strand
CAGCGCTGGACAGGTTCGCGACGGCAATGTCCGACTACGCCCGGCACCTCGCCAGCCATACGAGCGCTGTCAAGGGATTGTCCGAAGCCTCGCGGGAACTCAAACGGGGCGCCGCCGAGCAGAACCGGGTACTGTCCAGGATGCTGGAGCAGGTTAACGTTAAGCCTCTTTCCGGGAGCGCCAGTCCGGAGACTCCGCCCCAACCGGTCCCGCCGCGAGCAGACAGCCCGCCAGGCAAACCCGCTGAGACACCGATGCGGCGTCCGGCTTCGAGGCTGCGGCGCCCGCCGCCCGGCAATGAACGCGTCCTGAAGACACTTCTCAGGAACATCCAGGATGTCCGAGAAGCAACGTTGAAAGCGCCGTCTATCCCGGAGGTCGCTTTCTCCAGGGAAACAGCAGAGAAACCGGCACCGACGCTGACTCCGGTCGCGACCCGCGACCAGGCGGAACCAAAGCCGGTACCGGGGTGCGCCCGCCGGCGTCCGTTCAAGGGAAAGCACCCGCACGCCAGATAACTCATACAGGAACATACACCGCGATGACAACGGCTTCGCGGGGAATGGCATCGTTGAAGAACTGGACCACCGCCATTCTCCCGGCCACCATGTCAATCGCCGGCAGGTTCCGGGCCACGGCAACTCCTTCAAGGTCTACCTTGTACCCGCCGTCCATTCTGACCGAGGCGGTGTAACTGCCGCCATCGAAGCTTTTCAGTTCCGCTTTCTTAATGGACATGATTCACCTCACCAGTATTTTGAAGCGCCGTGGTTCGACAGGCTCAGTACGAGCAGCTCAAATACTCCTATCATCACCAGGCACTAGACCGCGCCGAGTTTCAGCTTCTGGCTGTATTCGCCGCGGGCGGGGTTCCAGACGGTAGTAATACCGAGTACGCGGCGCGAGGCGGCATCGAGGCCGGCGTTGGCATCGGTGACGGCAACGACATCAAACACCTGCTGGCCGCAGTTGACCGGCACGAGCAGGCTGCCGGAATACGCACCCAATGCGGCCTTGCGCAGGCGGGCGTTGGCCCGTTCCTCCGCGGCGGCTACCGAACTGATGGCGCGGTCGCCGATGTGTTCCATCCGGTCCGGGAAGAATGCCGCTTCCGGCTGGAGGGCGGTTTCCACCAGGACCATTTGTCCGGAGGACCCGTCCCAGCCTTCGATGCGCACGCAGTTCACCTCCGGTGCACTGCAAATATGGCTTGACTGGGAAACCCGGTGCGACGGCCCGTAGGCATAGACCGGGTCATCGCCAGCAAGCGGCTTCACGGCATACATGGTCTCGTCCTCGCAGAACAGGACGTCCGGTACATAGTTCAGCAGGCGTCGGACCGCTGTCGCGCCGTCCATACCGGGCCCGATGGTGAAATCCGGGTAAAGACCGGTCATCATGGCGGAAGCGGAGACGGTCACCAGCCGGAGACCGGCGCGTGCCAATATGAAGGCGATGATGTCCCGGATGCAGGTGACGCTCCCGGAACCGTTCCAGCGGTACTGCTGGCGGGCCTTCCATTCCCCGAGAGCTCCCCAGCCGTCTTCGCCATGCAGCACCAGGCTGCCCTTGCCGCCGCCGCCGGCATGCTCCAGGGATTCCAGCCGGAAGCCGGGACCGGGACTGAACTCTTCACCCGCGGGCGTCCTGTAACCGAGATGCGCCTGAATCCGGCAGCCGGGCGAGAGTACGGAGAGGTCGCCCTGACCGGAGGCGGCATAGCGCCCCGTATCGTTCTGCAAGGCGACGTCGAGGGCGCCTTTGTCGGTCCCGGAAGACTGGCGGAGGAGGGAAACGTCCTCGGAGAGATCGATTTCCCGCACCGGATACGGAGCCCGCCAGACGCCAGAAGGGTACGAAGCCCAGAGCCACGCTGTATCGTGGGCGAATGCCAGGCCGTGAATTGCTGCAATATCCGGCGGGGACGGCTCCCGCCAGAGGCCCGCGGTAAATCCGGCTTCCGGAAGGGTATGGGACAGGAACGGGCGACACCTGGACTGAATACCGGTGAAGTCTTCCGTCCATGACGAGCGAAACACGTCCGGCCGGTCCAGGAACGGCATACGGTAGTTAAAATCACCTCCCGCCGGGGCGGTGGCGATTTCGACGAGGTTGCCCCAGGCGCCTGACGTCACTTCTCCACCATCGCCCCAGGCACAGCTCCAGACCTTCGGGTTGCCGGACGTATCCTGTCCGGTCAGCAGGAAGTCCCAGTCACTACCATACACCATGGCGATCCCGTTCAGCGTGCCGGTCGTCTTGTTCCAGGCAACAGCGGACTGCCAGGCCCCGCCGGTGCGCAGCTTGGCCCGGACGACATCCTGAACGGCGTACAGAAGGCAGAGCGCGCCGTCCGGGCGGTAGGCCGCGGCGAGCGCCTGGATAGTGGCGGTAGGGGCGTAATCTATCAGTTCCGGGCCGCTCCAGGTAGCGCCGTTATCGGTACTGACGATACGGCGAATCTCCCGGCTGGACCGGATCCAGACTATCGACGTTTCCGAGGAGCAGGCGGCGGCCGCGACCACGACGGCGTTGTACTGCCCGGTATAGGTCCAGGTGGAGAAATTACTACCAGACCCCGGGGCCACTACCGTCTGGCGGTAGAGCCGTCCGGACTGGGCGAGCGGGGTGAGGCGGGCACGGACAAGAGAGCCGTTCCCGGCCACAGCGAGGGCATGGAAATAGTCCTCCTCCGCGCCGGTATAAAGCCGTTCCCAGTCCAGCCGCACCGCGCCGCCGGATATGTTGGAGGCGACAACCCGGACGGCGGGCCGGGAACCGGGCTTCTGTTGAGCGGCGATGAGGGACTCCGTAAGGGTTCTCATTATTCCTCCGTGAGGCGGGCAACCGGCGACAACGCGGCAAACAACGTGCCACTCCTGACCCTGTTTCGTCTTCCCAGCCTTTTTAGCGCTTTTCTGAATTCCGCCAGGCGTTCCCTGCCCCATGCCCGGTAATCAGCGGCAGTGCCAATGCCGCCGGCGTTGACGCGGTTGACGGCATGGACGGAGCCAGCCACGGCGGCGTGACCGGATGCGCCCAGGGCGATGATATCATCGTACCGGGACGGTATGGTGGAGCCTTCAGTAACGAGGACATGGAGGTCGCCGTGGTAGACGAGGGCATCGGAACCGTCCGGGACTTCCTCGCCGAGGAGGGTGAGTACATCGCCCCAGAGGGAGAACCGCTGCCAGCGTGGCGGGAAGAGGCCGGCGGGATATTCG
>CAZQQL010000155.1:0-1226 GCA_964595455.1 uncultured Dehalococcoidaceae bacterium | reverse complement strand
CCGTGACGCGGACGGCAAGAGAAGAGATATCGATCTCCCTCGAACCGGCCACCGTCACGATGGTGGTCTTCTTTTCGTCCGGGAGATGCTCTGAGAATTCCCGGACAGCGCGGTCAATGCAGCGATCGAGTTCATCATCGGTCCAGGTATAATCCGCAGGGTCTTCGTCCTTGAGGTCTTTGCGCACAGCGGCGCGCACTTGAGTAAGGTCCATGTTATGTCTCCTTTTCAAGAGTTTGGTGAGTTGCGCTTCTCTTCACCCACCCTATTTTTTCAAACTCGCTCATTATTCAAGCGATGTGCCAGTAGAAAACCCAACCTGCTTCCCTTATAAGGGAAGCTCCAGTTATGCATGGTTTTCGTTTCATTGCAGTTCCATAAGTGTGTTCGTTCATGGGTAACAATCCTACCCCACCTTCCTTTTCAAGGAAGGCGATAGTCATGTGGTTGGTTGAAACTTGACTGCCGTTCTCTTTTTTTTTTACTATCAATACACAACCTGCTTCCCTAAAAAGGGAAGCGATAGTCTTACCTGGTTTTCGTCATATTGCAGTTCCATAATGGTGTCAGTGATGGGGTATCAATCCTACCCCACCTTCCTTTTCAAGGAAGGCGATAGTCATGTGGTTGGTTGAAACTTGACTGCCGTTCTCTTTTTTTTACTATCAATACACAACCTGCTTCCCTAAAAAGGGAAGCGATAGTTATGCATGGTTTTGCTTCAATTGCAGTTCCATAATCTCGATTAAAGAGGAAAGGCGCGCCGTGCTTCGACTAGCTCAGCATGAGCGGCGCGCTCAATCCTTTCTTTTCTATCAGTCCTTGACGCCGATGAGCGCGGCCGCCTTGACCGAGCTGAAGAGCGCCAGGGACACGTACCATTTGACACGGGTACGGGTGGCGTCCTTGTTCTCGAGCTGGCCGACCGGTTCCGCCTGGAGGTGGCCGGGAGCGGTGAGGCCGCAGAGGCCCCCTTCGCCGAACTGGACGGCGTAGATGGTGGAGCAAGTCCCACCGGTGGTAGCGGTCTCGACGCTGTCCGCGACGATATGGGTGTCCAGGATCCAGTCGTTGACACCGATGGGCACGCCATCCCAGAGCTGGACGAAGTTGCCCCAGCTATCGCGGTCGGAATCGATCATGCCGCCGGAAGCGCGGACCAGGTTGTTGATCTTGCGGCGGGAGCGGCGGCTCATGAGGAGCATGTCCGGTTTGCCGCCCTTGAC
>CAZQQL010000154.1:0-4500 GCA_964595455.1 uncultured Dehalococcoidaceae bacterium | reverse complement strand
TAAAAATGTATTGATCGAACGGGTGCGTGTGGGAAGCATCGATGATGGTAAGGGGTGTATCGATGTGGGCGAAACCGATGGCCATCTGGCTATCGGGTATGTCCTTGGCGCCCATGGCGGATATCATCGGGGCGGTGATGGTTTCATGGAGCGACTGCCACGGCTTGAGTTCCACCAGGTTGCGCGCACGGATAACGTTTTCGAATTTTTCGAGACCTGCCATACTTACCTCCTGTACAAAGAACGGTTATTTTAAAGGCTTCATGGGTTTGCCATCGAGCCCTACCGGCGGTTCTTTATCCGGCTCGACCCGGGCATCGATGAAGATGAGGGGTTTGCCGACGCGGGTGATCTTGAGGGGTTCGTGGCTCATGCCCCTCGGAATGTAGGCGTAGAAGGGATAATCGATCTTGTAGAACTGGCCGTCGAGGAAGAATTCCACGTCGGCATCGAATTCGACGAAGTTCTTGGCGCCGAAGAGGAAAATCCACTGATCACGATCATTGTGGATATGCGGGGCTATGCCGATTTTCTCTTCCGGCTGATCGATGTAGGCGAAGCCGATATAGAGTTGGGAGCCGGGGATGTCGTGTTCGCCGAGGGCGGTAATCATGGGCAGCGTAATGCTCTTGTGCATGGACTGCCAGGGTTTGAGTTCGACCAGATTGGATTCATGCCTGAGGTTCTTCAGTTTGCTGAGGCCGGCCATATTATTCTCCTTCTCGTGTTATGGTGTTAAAAAAACGAAAGGGGGAGTCGTCTAACATCCTCCCCCTTTTGTCTCGATTGCGAGCTGTGATTATTTCTTCTTTTCATCCAGTTGCTGTTTGGTGAGGTACTGAACACCCTTGTGTCTCTTGATTTCTCCCGGACGTACGGATGCTTCTTCCGTGACGCGGGAATCTACGAAGATGAAGGGTTTGCCGACGCGTTTGACGTCCACCGGGCAGTGCATGATGCCCTTGGGGATGAAGGCGAAGCAGGGGTAATCAATCTTGACGATCTTGCCATCGATGGTGAACTCGATATCGGCATCCAGTTCCCCGAAGTTATCGCTGTTGCCGATGAGGTAAATCCACTGATCGAAGGGGTGTTTGTGGGTGGGCAGGCCCATGCAGACCGGCTCGGTGATGAGGGCGAAGCCGGATGCGAGAACGGATTCCGGGAATTCCCCGATCCCGCCGGTAATCATGGGGTGTTTGATTTCATCGTGGATGGATTTCCAGGGTTTAAGTTCTGCGACATAGGGTTCCCGTATCACATTCTTAAGACCTTCCATTCCTGCCATAAAAAAGGACCTCCTTTACTATTTCCGCCGGGTTTTGACGGCTTAAATAACTATAGGCGATTCACTGCCATGTCTGCAAGTTTATTGCGAGCGTGGGGGAGTATTTCATGGGAAGAGAATTTCGTATACTGAAATGGGGCGGGGAAGCTGACTCCTATGGTAATCATGAAGAGAACGGATTGCCTCGCAATGCTCTCAATGACTCCGATAAAGAACGACTAAAACCAAGCAGGACCAGCAGGGGCGGGACTTGACGGAGACAGGCTGGAGACAGCATAATAAAGAAGACCGTCACGGTCATACTCCCGAGTAGCTCAGTGGTAGAGCGGGCGGCTGTTAACCGCTTGGTCGTTGGTTCGAATCCAACCTCGGGAGCCATTTTTTCGTCCTGTCTTATTACCGAGGTAGAGCGGGTCTGTCTGAGGCGGATTTATCGCCTGGTCGTTGGTTTTCCGCCTGCGGCGAACCCCCGGGATCCAACCTGTATACCGCGTGAAACTTCTCCGTCAACCCGGCAAAGACCGTTAGCTCCTACCGAAGTTCCAATAACGTCAGCAGGTTTATGATGACGGCCGGGCGCGGCTGGGGCCCAGCGGCAGTCCGCCGGTCACGTTAATGAATTCCCCGGTGATGAAGGAAGAGAGTCCGGAAGCAAGAAAAAGGGCGGCTCCGGCGATGTCCTCGGGCGTGCCTACCCTGCCCAGCGGAACGGTCTTACCAAGTTCGGCCATATAGGCGTCATCGTACTGCCGTTCCCCGAAAAAGCCGGTACGGACCGGTCCGGGGATGATGGCATTGACATTGATGCGCCAGGCAGCCAGGTCTACGGCTAGGTCCCGGGTCAGACCGAGGACGCCGGCTTTACCGCTGTGATAATGGATGTTGGAGGAAGGCGGTTGTGTGGCCCCGAGCGAGGAAATGTTGATAATCTTCCCGAATTCGGCCTGCTTCATGTGAGGGACGACGTTTTTACAGTACAGGAACGTACTTTTCAGATTGAGGGCAACCACACGGTCCCACTCTTCTTCCGACATGTCTTCGACCGGGGCCCGGGAGGGCAGGCCGCCGGCATTATTGACGAGGACATCTATCTTACCCCATGCGTCTACGGTCCGGGTTACCGCAGCCCGGACTTCGTTACCATTGGTGGCGTCACATCTGATGGCCAATCCCTCGACGTTTCGTTCCCGGATAAGCGCGAGTGTTTCTTCGGCGCCTTTGAGGTTGATGTCCATCGCGGCAACTTTACAGCCTTCCGCGGCGAACATCACGGCGATGCCTCTTCCGATCCCGCTCCCGGCCCCGGTAACAATAGCGGTCCTGTTTTCCAGCAACATACAATACCTCTCTTTATCCGGCTGCTTTTATCCGGTCCACCGGTGCAACCCTTTCATTGATCGTTCCTATTGGTATACCGGGCGGCGTTCTCGCCGGCGATTCGTCCGGAGTTGACGGCAAAACCGAAAGCGCTCGCCGACAGGTCACTGCAGTACACTTCCGATTCCCAGCCGCTCGTGACGGTACCGGCGGCGAACAAGCCCGGAACAGGCTGCCGGGCCTTATCGAGGACTTCCATGCGGTGGTTGATGATGATACCGCCGATGGTATCCAGAATGGTACTGATGCCCCTGACCGCAAAGAACGGCGGCGCCGTCAAATGCCGGAGATAACGTTGCTTCTTGCCGAAATCCTCATCGCAACCGAGGTCACAGAGTTCATTATAACGATTTACGGTGGCCTGGAGCGTTTCACTTACGCAGCCTAGAGCGCCGGCCAACTTTTCCCATGAGTCAGCTTTAAAGACGCGGCCTTTTTTTACTTCCTGTTCCAGGGCCGTATCGATATCCGGCAGCGTAATCCGGAAGGTGTCACGGACCGAAGCATCGAACAGGGCGAAAGAGATACCCTTCGGCTGGGTAAGTAATGCATTCACGCTTTCAAACACATGATAACCCAGCGTTTCATCGACAAAGCGTTCCCCGTCCAGGTTTACCCAGAGAGCGAGGGGAGACCGTTCAAAGAAGCGGAGGGGCCACTGGTGGGGGTCCAGGCGCGGCCCTTCTTTGAGTATCGTGGCGAAATCCGCGATGGCGGCGCCGGCCTGTTCAGCCATTAAAATACCATCACCCGTCAGAGGCAAACCGCTGAGGACCAGGTCCGGGCTCCAGGATGGGCACAGGCGGTCCAGGAGTTGCGGGTTACCGGCGAAGCCGCCGGTGGTCATGATGACGGCAGCGCTCCTGATTTCCGCCACAGCGCCTTCCTGTTCGACTCGCACGCCGACGACCTGACCCTCACCATCCCGCAGAATGGCCGAGGCCGCAGCCCGGGTGAGTAGGGTCACTCCAAGCCGGCGGGCTTCTTCGGCGAGAATGCTGATGAGCCGAGCGCCGGTCCCGATGATACTGTGCTGGACAAGCGGCACCTGGTCCGGGTAAAAACGGATCAACTGGAACTCGAGACCTTTGCTCTCCAGCCAGCGTACGGTATCACCCGAGCGGTTGATGAACGCCCGGAGTATTTTCGGGTCTATCCGGCACCAGTGCGCCCAGTCCATGGCTCGGTGGAAAAGCTCATCACGGTCGGCGACGATATTCTGACGCGCCTGGACAGGACTCTCACAGGCAAAGATACCACCTGCCAGAGCGGAAGTGCCCCCGATATTCCCGCGCTTTTCGAGGACGACGATATCAGAGAGACCGGCTTCGGCTGCAGTAAGGGCCGCGGCCAGTCCGGCGCTACCAGCGCCGATGATCACGATATTCGCCTGTCCTGGGAGCTTTGCCCTGTCATCCGGCATACAAACTCACCCCCAAATTATCCGAGAAGCTCGGTTGCCAGGTCTATCTTACTCAATTGTTCCGCGCCGGTCTCCGTGATCAAGTAGGTATAGCCCATACCGCAGCCCTCTCCGCCGAACTCACCGATGACGCTGGCGTGGACGGCCACCACCATTCCCGGCTGCAGCAGCCGGTGATTGTCCGCCGTGATCGACCAGAAGTCCAGAGCGTCCAGCCCGATGGAATGACCGGGGCGATACGGAGAACCGAAACCATGACCGCGGACCGTTTCCGTGAGGACGGTATAGAGGTCCGAGACCCTGGTACCGGGGTGAAGGACTCTGCGAGCGGCGATATCAGAGGCATGCCAGGCTTCGACCATTTTCCAGATCGGAAGAGCACACGTCTGAACTCCAGTCACCGCTCATTATC
>CAZQQL010000153.1:0-4605 GCA_964595455.1 uncultured Dehalococcoidaceae bacterium | reverse complement strand
AAAACCTACACGCTGAAGGAACGCGGCGAACTCCTCGTCAGCGGCCTGAGCATCGGGCAGGCCGTCGCCACCGGCAAGGCGCAGGTCATCATGAACGCCTCGGACATCGGCCGTTTCGAAGATGGTTCCGTCCTCGTAACCGGTATGACGGACCCGGACTGGGTGCCCATCATGCGGCGGGCGGCCGCCATCGTTACCGACCTCGGCGGGCGTACGTCACATGCCGCCATCGTCAGCCGTGAACTCGGCATTACCGCGGTGGTCGGCACCGGCAACGCTACTTCCGTGCTTAAGGACGGAGAGGAGGTGACCGTATCCTGTGCTGAGGGCGACCAGGGCAACGTCTACCGCGGCAAGCTGGCGTACGAGGAACAGGAGATCGACATCAGTAGCCCGCCGCAGATCGGCGCCAGGATACTCATGAACATTTCCAGCCCGGCGGCGGCGTTCCGCTGGTGGCGTCTCCCGGTGGAAGGCATCGGCCTGGCCCGCATCGAGTTCATCGTCAACAACATCATCAAGATACACCCCATGGCGCTGGTACAGTTCGATAACCTGGAAGACGATTCCGTCAAACAGGAGATCCGGGAACTGACCCGCGGCTATCCGGATATGCTGACGTATTTCGTGGACCAGCTCGCCCAGGGTGTCGCCCGCATCGGCGCGTCACGATATCCCAAGCCCGTCATCGTGCGCATGAGCGATTTCAAGACCAATGAATACGCCAACCTCATCGGCGGGCAGCAGTTCGAGCCGAAGGAAGAGAACCCCATGCTAGGCTTCCGCGGCGCTTCCCGCTACTACAGCCCCCGCTACCGGGAAGGCTTCAATCTTGAATGCCGCGCCATCAAGAAAGCCCGTGAGGAAATGGGCCTGACGAACATCGTGGTGATGATACCGTTCTGCCGGACACCGGAAGAAGCGAAGAAGGTGTTGGACGTCATGGCGGAGAACGGCCTGAAACGGGGCGCGGAAGGCCTCGAGGTCTACGTCATGGCGGAAGTGCCCTCCAATATCTTCATGGCGGAGGAATTTGCGGAGTACTTCGACGGCTTCTCCATCGGCTCCAACGACCTCACCCAGCTTGTCCTGGGCGTGGATCGCGATTCCGCGGAATTGGCCTACCTGTTCAACGAACAACATGAGGCCGTGAAACGCGCCATCGCGGAACTGATCAAAAAAGCCCACAAGCACAAGAGAAAGGTAGGACTGTGCGGCCAGGCGCCGAGCGACCATCCGGAATTTGCGGACTTCCTGGTGAAATCCGGGATCGATACCATCTCCCTTAACCCGGACAGCGTGATGCTCATGAAACGGGGAAAATGAACGGTTGAACGAAAGGCCGTTACCGGATCACCGGTAGGCGGAGATCGAGTGTAGTACCTTTGCCCCGGGTGGAGGTTATGATGAGTTTGCCGCCGGCAAGCTCCGCCATGTCGTTCATCCCGCGTAGTCCTGCCCCGGAGTGCCTGGCGGACATATCGAACCCGGCGCCGGTGTCCCTGACGGAGACATAGAGAACATTATTCCGGTAGTCAATACTGATTTCCACGGTTTGTGCTCCGGAATGTTTGCCGGCGTTATTGAGGGCCTCCTGGATGATCCGATAGGCCGTCGTCTCGATATGAGAAGGCAGCCGGTCCGCCATGGCGTTATACTTGAGGTTTGCCGTGATTCCTGTTCTACGCTCATAACGCTCAATGAACCATTGCAGGGCTTCTATCAGGCCGTAATCATCCAGCATGCTCGGCCGCATGGTGTGCGAGACGTGCCGTACCTGGTCGGCGAGTTCATTGATGATCTGGTTGATCTCTTCCAGGCTGGCTGCGGCTTTTTCTCCGTAGGCCTTTCGTACCTGGTTGAGGGCCAGTTTCAACACGGTGAGAGTACCGCCGACTTCATCATGAAGCAGGCTGCCGATCTCCCGCCGCTCGGCTTCCTGCACTTCCAGGAGCCGCCGTGACAGTGACCGGATGACCCAGGCGCTTTCCTGCCGGTCTGTGATATCCCGCATCGTCACGAGGCGGCAAGGTCGTTCCTTCCACATTATATCGACCGCCCGCGCCTCCAGGTAGCGAGCTTCGTCTCCGGCGGCAATACGAAGCTCCGTTGTCTTTCTTGAGACCTCGTAGGGGAAATCAGTGCCGAGCAGGTCTTCTTTCTTTCTCCTGAGTTTGCTTTCCGCGGCGGGATTGGCAAAAACGATCCTGTTCTCACGGTCAGTGATAACTATCGCATCCGGGATATACTCGATGACAAGGTCCATATTCTTCCAGGCTTCCGTCAATTCCCCCATCTGGCGCCAGAGTTCCGCAGTGCGCTCCCGGACCGTCTGCTCCAGGTTTTGCTGATGGGTATGATGTTCGGTGACATCCGAGGCGACGCCAAACCATTCCAGTATTTCACCGTTATCAGACAGCACCGGTACAGCACGAGAATGAGTCCATCCCACGCTGCCATCTGCACGCAGGACACGGTGTTCCAATTCAAAGACCTTCTTGCCTTGAATCGCATCTTCGATAGCAGCCTTCACGAGCGGTTGTTCGTCAACGGGAATGTAGCCTTCCATCCAATGCAGCCTGGGCTCTTCTGTGTTAGTGAGGAAGCTGCCGCTGATAAGCCGGTGCATTACCTTCCAGTCCGCGCTCATGGAATACATTACCTCGGAACTTGCCTCGGTCAATGCCCGCAGTTTTTTTTCCACCTCGGAGAGTTCACGATTGCGCTCCCGGATACTGGCCAGGAGTTCTTCTCTGGCTTTCGAAAGATCTTCTTCGGCTTGTTTTCGTTCTCTGAGGTCCACGCCGATGCCGATCATCGTATCATCCGCCAGCCAGACATTGGCCCATTCGCTGGGAATACGGGCGCCTTCCCTGGTGGTAACTTCCCATTCCTGCCAGCCGGTATCCAATGATTTCATATATTCTTCTACCCGCCTCCGGTAGTCCGGGTCCGGGTAAACCATGCTCATGAAGTCTCCCCGGTTGGCTTCTTCCGTTGTCCAGCCGAGCAAGTCTTCCGCATAGTTGTTCAAGGTAAATCGCCGCAGTGCCGGGTCCCAGAGGATGAGCATGACGGGGATATAATCGTACATGCGTTTGAAAAGCTCTTTCTGGCGTTCCAACTCTTCGTTCTGTATCTGGAGTTCTATCTGGTGGCCTTCCAGTTCATGAACGATGCGTTCCAGTTCTACCTGGCTCAGGCCGGTTATATCCGTCCGGCGTCCGGTGAGCTTTTGCTCGGCCCGGCTGCGCCGTTCATCCTTTTTCGGCGTCACCTTCTGATACCTCCGTAGATGCATCAACCATTCTTACCTGGTATCCATGCACCCAAAAGACTTGCTGCTCGCACGGCTTTCTTTGCATATTTTACTGCGGAACAGCTTTTCCCGGTAGCTGCCTGCGGGGACGGGTTCTTACTGTTTCCCGTTGATATCTTCAAACACAAAGAAAACGGCCCGGGTTTTACCGCTAACTGTAGGCGCCGACCACAGCATTGCTAGAATCATTGTTTTCCTCATGATTGTTATGATGTGATGGCTTGTTGCTCTTTTTCATGTTTCCCGCCTGCCGCCCGCATGACTGCATTTTGTGCCCCTGACTGTCCGATGTCAAGCAGATACTCAGAGATGCCCTTTACTCTCCTGGAAAACGATAATGCTTTAAAAGTCAATAAGACTGTGTAAACCGGAGTGGAAGCCCGTACAAGAGAGTAAATAGGTACGACTACGGATATGGCTCGGGAAGGAATCTGACTATCCTGACAGCGACGAATAGTGTATGCCGTGTGAGGATGAAAAATGCTGTTTTCAAGGAAAGCGCTGATAGAACTGGCACGGGCGGCAGCACCCCCGGTGGTCTCCCTGTACGTTCCTACACTCACCACCGGTGATACCGAACAGAACCGGATTTTATTCAAGAACCTGCTCCGGCAGGCAGAAGAGAAGCTGGTAGAAGGCGGGATGAGGTCGCCGGAGGCCAGGACTCTGCTGGGGCAGGGAGAGGGACTGCTGGACAACGCCGAGTTCTGGCAGCACCAGTCTGACGGGCTGGCGGCGTTCTTCGGCCGGGACCTGTTCCGGTTCTACCAGGTTCCGGTCTCCTTCCGGGAGACCGTCATGGTCGGGAGGCGCGGATATGTTAAACCGCTCCTTCCTCTGCTCCACGGTGATGGCATGTTCTATGTATTGGCGATAAGCCAGAATCAGGTCAGGCTGCTTCAGTGCACCCGGGACAGCCATCGCCGGGTAACGCCGGAAGGGGTACCGGTGAACCTTGCGGAAGCCTTGCGTTTCGATCAGCCGCAGAAGCAGCACCAGATGCATACCGCGGGACCGGGGCCGGCAATCTCGCACGGGCAGGGCGCAGCCAAGGACTATGACAAGGATGGCATCCTGCGGTATTTTCAGCAGGTAGTAAACGGGCTGCATCCCGTGCTCCGGGATGAGAAGGCCCCACTGGTACTGGCTGCGGTGGACTATCTCCAGGCGATCTTCCGGCAGGCCAGCAATTATCATCGGCTTGTAGAGCCGGGAGTGGCGGGCAACCCCGACAATATGACCGACGTCGAGTTGCGCCGGGAAGCCTGGACCATCATCGAGCCGGT
>CAZQQL010000152.1:0-4703 GCA_964595455.1 uncultured Dehalococcoidaceae bacterium | reverse complement strand
GTCATCAAGGTGGAGCCGCCGGGTGGCAGTACCGCCCGCACCATGCGCCCGTTCTGGAAAGACATCCACGACCCGGAGAAGAGCCTCTGGTGGTTCGCCTACAACTCCAACAAGCGGGGCATCAGCCTGGATATCGAGTCCGCTGAAGGGAAAGAGCTCTTCCGGAAATTGGTGAAAACGGCGGACTGCGTGGTGGAATCGTTCGCACCCGGCTACCTGGACGGTCTGGGCCTCGGCTACGACGATCTCTGCAGGCTGAAGCCGGCCATCATCATGACCTCGATCACGCCCTTCGGCCAGGACGGGCCGTACCGGGACTACCGGAGCGAGGACATCGTCACCATGGGCATGACCGGCCTGCTTTACCAGACCGGCGATCACGATACCTCGCCTACCCATATGACCATGCCGCAATCGTACATGCACGGCGGCGCGGACGGCGCGGTGGCTACCATGCTGGCCTACTATCACCGGGAGCAGACCGGGGAAGGCCAGCATGCGGACATCTCCCAGCAGCAGAGCGTCGCCTGGTTCCTTGCTAATGCCGTTCCCATCTATGAACTCAACGGCATCGTCGTCGAGCGGTCCGGGGCCTTCCGCTGGAGCCTGACTTCCTCCCAGCGGCAGGTCTGGGAATGCAGGGACGGGTATGTCTTTTTCAACATCATCGGCGGGCGCGGCGGCGCCAAGACGCTGCGTGAACTGGTCAAGTGGATGGACGGGGAAGGCATCGCCAGCGATTTCCTCAAGTCCATGGACTGGGAGACGCTGGATATGTTCAAGGCGACCCAGGATACCGTCGATAAGATCTCCCGCCCCATCGAGGGCTTCTTTAAGGCCCACACCAGGCAGGAAATCTCCCTCGGAGCGCGGCAGCGGAACATCTCCATCTGCCCGCTTTCCGGTATGGGCGACCTGCTGGAGGACAAGCAGCTTGACTTCCGCAATTTCTGGGCGGACGTTGAGCACCCGGAACTCGGCGAGTCCGTCACCTATCCGCGCGAGTTCGCCAAGTCCAACGAGGAGTCCTTCGCCACGCGATTCCGGGCGCCGCTCATCGGGGAACATAACGCTGAGGTCTACCGGGAACTTGGCCTGTCCGACGCCGAGGTACAGAATCTGAAACAGGCGGGGGTGATCTAGATGGAAAAGCAATTTCCGGGGACTCCCCCCGAGGGCGTTTTCAAGGGGCTGACCATCGTCTCGTTCTGCTGGGCCATCGTCGGGCCGCTGACCATGAAGCTCTTCGCAGACTACGGCGCGACCGTTATCCGCCTGGAAACCACGAAGCATCCCTGCACGCTCAGGATATCGTCGCCGTATTCCGGCGGCAAGCCCGGCCTCAACCGGGGCGGCTACTACAACCATTTCGCCTCCAACATGTACAGCATGACGCTCAACATGGAAAACCCCAAGGCCGTGGAGATCGCCAAACGGCTGGTCGCGAAAAGCGGCATCGTCATGGAGAACTTCACGCCCGGCGTCATGGAGAAGTGGGGCCTCACCTTCGATGAGTTCCGCAAGGTACGCCCGGACGTCATATACCTGCGGCAGAGCGGGTTCGGGCCGGAAGGCCCCTCCGCCAACATGCCGGCTTTCGGGATGATCCTGGCCGCTATGGCCGGGCTGCCCAACTTCATCGGCTGGCCGGGCGGGCCGCCGCTGCCAGTCGGCATTTCACCGTACACGGACTGTATCTCGCCCCGGTTTGCGGCATCTGCCCTTATCGCCGCCATCGACCGCCGCAACAAGACCGGCAAGGGGCAGTACATCGACCTCTCCCAGCTTGAAACGGCGCTCTATTTCATCATGCCGGCGCTGCTGGACCGCTCCGTCAACGGCCGCGAGCCCGGCAAGATCGGCAACCGCCACCCGGAGATGTGCCCGCACGGCGTGTTCCGGTGCCAGGGCAAAGACCGCTGGTGCGCCATCGCCGTTAAGACCGACGAACAGTGGCAGAGCCTCTGCCGTGCCATCGGGCAGGAGGCGCTTGCGGACGATGAACGGTATTCGTCACTGCCGGTCCGGAAACTGATGGAGAATGATATCGAGAAGATGCTCAACGACTGGACGGCGGACAAGACGCCGGAAGACGTCATGAAGCTCCTCCAGGGGGCCGGCGTTCCGGCTGGCGTCGTCGAGAACGTCAAGGACGTCTACGAAGACGCGCAGCTCCGGCAGCGCGGCCTGTTCTGGCCCATGCAGCACCCGGAAGTGGGCGAGTTCACCCATCTCGGCCAGAGCTTCATCCTGTCCAAAACACCCGCCAAGGCCATGCGCCCCGCCCCGCTCATCGGCGAGCACACGGAACAGGTCTGCACCGGGCTCCTCGGCATGTCCGATGAGGAATTTGTCTCGCTTTTAGCGGAGGGGGTTTTTGAGTAACTCTGCGCGTGTCATTCCCGTGAAAACGGGAATCCTTTGATGACGGGCATCAATGCATTACTTTCGCCTAATGTGAACGTTTCAAAACGATCGGTCGTCCCACTTGAAAAGGGGGACGGAGGGGGATTGGCCGAATAGAAATGAAATTTTGTCCTTCTTCCCTACTTTTATCTTTATACCAAAATTTAAACAAACCTCGACCGTAGTGTATGATAAACACATGGAGCAACATCAGTTTCTGTAAGGGGGCACACTATGGCACGCGGCTATATGGGCAGACTACTGGCGGTGGACCTTTCCAGCGGCACACTGGAAGACATCGTCCTGGATGAGAGGATTTGTCGTGACTTCATCGGCGGCTACGGCATCGGAGCCAGGCTCCTTTATGAGCGCCAGAAGCCCGGCGTGGATGCGCTCGGGCCGGAAAACACGCTCGGCATTATCACCGGCGTCCTGACCGGAACCCCCGCCACCTTCGGGTGCCGTTTCGCCGTCGTGGGGAAATCCCCCCTCACCGGCGGCTGGGGAGACGCCAACTGCGGCGGCGAATTCGGGCCATATTTGAAGTTCGCCGGGTACGACGGCATCCTCATCACCGGTATTTCTGAAAAGCCCGTCTACCTGCTCATCGATAACGGCAAGGCGGAAATCAAGGATGCCTCGACCTACTGGGGCAAGTCTACGTATGATACCGAGGACGGCCTCGAAGCTGAATACGGGAAAAAATCCCGTGTGATGTGCATCGGTCCCGCCGGCGAAAAACAGAACCTGGTCTCCTGTATCATCACGCATCGCGGCTCGGCGGCGGGCCGCTCCGGTCTCGGCGCCGTCATGGGCTCCAAGCGGCTCAAGGCGGTCGTTGTTCGCGGCGAGCAGAAGGTTCCCCTGGCTGACCCCGACTACGCCGCCCATGTCCGGCGCGACCACATGCGGGACGTCATGGCCAGTCCCATCCGTTCCGAACTCAATACCTACGGTACCTGGGTCCATACGGACAGCTCAGCCCACAGCGGCGATACCCCGGCCAGGAACTGGGGAGGCGTGGGCGTGGTGGACATGCCGGACGTTTCACGCTTCAACAGGGACGAATTGAAAGCACGGCTGACCGGCCGCGGCGGGTGCTGGCGCTGCCCGGTGGCCTGCCGGGGTTTCCTGGAAGGCGAGAGATATCCGAAGCACTCCCGCCAGCCGGAGTACGAAACCTTCGGGTCGTTCGGGGTGATGTGCCTCAACAACGACCCCGAGGCCGTCATCAAGGTCAATTACATCTGCAACGGCTATGGACTGGACACCATATCCACCGGCACCATCGTGGCATTTGCCATGGAATGCTGGGAGCATGGCATCATCACCGCTAAAGACACCAGCGGTATCGACCTCACCTGGGGCAACGCGGCAGGACTGGTGGGCCTGACCGAAGCCATCGCCAGACGCGAAGGTATCGGCGCTGTCTTCGCCGACGGTGTCAGGAAAGCGGCTGAAAGACTCGGCGGTGATGCCGTAAAGTACGCCGTCCACGTCGGTGGACAGGAGGTCGGCATGCACGATCCCAAGTGCGATTTTCCCGCGTTTGCCGGGAAGCCGGCGGCGGCGCGCTACCAGATGGATGCTACGCCCGGCCGCCATACCGCCGGTTTCGGCCCGTCCAATTTCCAGGACGCCGTGGTCAACGCCGCCGGTCTGTGCATGCATTCAGACCTCATCGTGGACAACGCCCGTCATTACCTGGTGGAGTTCATGAAGGCGGTCACCGGCTGGGACCGATCGCTGGAAGAACTCTTTCATGACGGCGAGCGCATCCTCGTCATGCGGCACCTCTTCAGTCTCCGCGAGAACGATAACCCGCTCGCCCGCTCGGTGCATCCGAGGATTATCGGTGTACCGCCGCAGACGGAAGGCCCACTGGCCGGCGTTACCTGCGATATCGAACTCCAGCGCAACGAGAACCTGGACGCGCTGGACTGGGACCGCAAGACCGCCATGCCGACCCGGAACAAGCTCCGCGAACTGGGGCTGGATGGCATAATCACGATAAAGTGAAGCGCTGCGGAGCGGATGTGCGGATTTGTCATTCCTGTGCAAACGGGAATCCATCTTTGTTGGCCGGTAGATCAAATTTCGACGGTAATGACCGGACCTGCATGAACGGTCGTCCCACTTTTAAAGGGGGACCGAGGAGGATTTTATCTATCGGTCCCATCCCTAAAAACGTGGTCCTCTTCTCGCATTCATCCCCGTACTAGTGCTAAAATCTAAGCATAAACTTCACGAGAGGTGAACGAACGATGCCTTCCGTCGATGTCGTCAGCCGGATCGAT
>CAZQQL010000151.1:0-4900 GCA_964595455.1 uncultured Dehalococcoidaceae bacterium | reverse complement strand
TCTACACCCTATCCTACACTCTTTCCCTACACGACGCTCTTCCGATCTTAACACGTTCGGTTTTTCTTTACCCTTCAGTAATGGCAAACAGTGAGAGGGAAAGTGTCAATGAAAGTACTGCTCATTGAAGATGACCCGGAAATAGTCAACGCCGTTTCTCTCGCGCTCCACTATTACTGGCCGGACCTGGACATCATTTCAACGCACCTTGGCGTTCAGGGAGTAAAGATGGCCGGCGATGAGAAACCGGCTGTCGTTTTGCTTGACCTTGGTCTTCCGGACATCACCGGCTTTGAAGTGCTCAAGCAGATACGCGGGTTCTCGGATGTACCGGTGGTAATCCTCACGGTACGCTCCAGTGAAGAAGACGTCCTGAAAGCCATTCAGCAAAAAGCGAACGGGTTTATTGTGAAACCGTTCCGGCAGAAAGACCTCATGAAACGGATAGCGGAGATTTTACAAAGAGATTATTGAAAAATACATCGGATGCGCTGCTGGCGATATGGGCTTTAAGTACCAACACATTTGAACCATACGGTCAATCAACCGCGTTCAGGGGTACTATACAATAAACCTGATGTCCGGACCCTGACAGCGTCGCACCCCGGAGGAGGCCCGCAATAGAGACCTATATCGGCCATGAGAAGAACACCGTCGAGACGGCCAACGGGCTCGGAGAGATCATCGTATCCGGGCCGGTATCATCAGAAGATGCCGATAATTCCGGCACCCCCGGGATCCTGAACGAATACATCGAGAAAGCTTACCAGGATTTCCTGGATTCCCAACGGCGGCTGGATAAGACCGTCCGCCGGGAAGAGAGCAAAGCTGAACAGGACTACCGCAGCAAGGAACAGAAGTTCCTGGAACAGTTCCAGGCTTGTCTCGACCAGGCCATTCACGTTCATGAGAAAATGATAGCCCAATCCATCCGCAGCTATGAAAGCGCGCTCAAGCAGGCCGCCCAGGCGTTCATCTCTTCAAAGGAAGAAGCGGAACAGCGCTACCTCGATACCCTCAAGAAGGGCAACCAGGAACTGAAGCGTTTGCTGGAAGAAGCCAGGATGACAAGGAATTCCGAGATCGATGCCTGCCATCGTCGAGTCGGCCGCCGTTAGTTCTCTCAGAAGGGCCCGGTAATACAGACAGGAAAGCGTTCAACCGATGGACGATAAATATAAGACCAAAACCCAGCTCCGGGCGGAGTTAGCGTTTCTCCGCCAGTGGCTGCATGAAGCCGGATCTGAAGATACCTTTCCCGGTGAGAGAAAACCAGGCCGCTGTGAAAGTCTGATAAAGAACGATCGCAGCCAGGTCCACCTTTCCGCCCTGATTTCCGCTTCCCGCGCGGTCTTCAAGAAAAGCAGTTTCCCCATCGTGGCGCAGAGCGTATTCGACCTCGCCAAACCCGTGATCGGCGCTGACAACGGTTTCGTCGCTCTGGTATCGCCGGCCGGGACCGACCTGGACCTCGTTTCGCTGGACTTCGGCGCCATGGAGAACCGGCTCCCGAAGTTTTCTCTGCCGATGTCTGATTTACCCGGCCAGGCGATTGACTCCAGGAAGACACTATATGTTAATGACTACCCTGGCGAGCCCGGCAAGAAAGCGTTATTAGCGGGCCAGGTTGAAATAAGGAATGGGCTTTTTTCACCTCTTCTCCTGAGGGACGAGGTCGTCGGGATGATAGTGTTCGCCAATAAACCGGGCGGGTTCGAACGGGCGGACATCGAGATCGCCCAGGCTTTCGGCGAGCTCCTCTCCATCAGCCTGGCCAATACCCGCGCCTATGAAGCCTTACGAAGCAGTGAAGAACGTTTCCGCCAGTTTTTCCAGAATGAACCCAACTACTGTCTGATCATCTCACCGGACGGGCTGATAACAGATATCAACAGCGCCGGCCTGGAAGCACTCAACTACGATAAGTGCGAACTGGTCGGCCGACCATGGTATACCATCTATGACGCTGAATCCCAGGGATGGATAAAGAACCGCCAGCCGGACTGCCGGCAGCCGTTCGTCTTTAGTAACCAGTTGCTTTCCATCATATCGAGCCAGGGAGTCCGCCGGAACGTGCTCGTTTCCATGAGTGAAATCGTCGGGCAGCAAGACCGGCGTCCCCACTACATCACCGTCCAGAATGATATCACCCGCCAGGTGAGGATAGAAGCGGAACAGAAACAGCTTATAGATATCTACCAGGAACAGAGCGATATCCTGACTGAGTCCAACGCGCAACTGGAAACTGCTTTGAACAAGGTACAGGAATCTGAACTGAAGCTGCACGAACTATACCGGCAGGAAAAAAGGCTCCACGGCGAACTCGAGACGGAAATCCACAAACGAGCGGACTTTACCCGGACCCTGGTCCACGAGCTGAAAACCCCCCTTGTTCCACTCGTCGCTTCCGCCAGTCTCCTTTCAGAAGGTCTCAAGGAAGAACCGTGGCAGAGCATCGCTGCCAACATCGAACACGGGGCCGTCAACCTGTCCCAGCGCATCGATGAACTGCTGGACGTCGCCAGGGGTGAAGTGGGTACGCTCGAGGTCTCCCTTAAACCGATGCATATCATGCCCGTCATCACGGAAGTCGTCCGGCAGAGCAGGGACCTCATCGAAGTACGTAAACAGGTGCTGGTTACCGACATCGAAGAACCGCTTCCCCCCGTTAACGCCGATGCCGGAAGAATGTGCCAGGTAATAACGAATATTCTGAACAACGCCTCCAAGTATACACCAGCAGGAGGTACTGTCACGCTCAAGAGCTGGGTGGATACCGGCCTTCTCCACATTGCTGTTACTGATACGGGGTTGGGGATACCGGAAGAAGACCAGCGGCAGATATTCACTTCCTATTTCCGTGCCTCCAACAGCCGCAAGAAGTTCCAGGGCATGGGTATCGGTCTGTACCTCTGCAAAAAGATAATGGAACTCCATCATGGCGGCATTACCCTGCAAAGCATAGAAGGAAAAGGCTCTACCTTCACCATGACCCTTCCGGTCATCAACGCTTTTTCCCTCAACCGCGCCGCGGGTGACAGGTCAACCAGGAAATTGTTGATCGCCCTGGATGACGATGAAAGGGCCAGAAAACTATGCTCTGACTTCGTCACGGTCTGGCCGGTTTCAGAGCCGATCATTCCAGAGGAAGGACAACGTATCGATGCTGTGTGCCGTGAAGCCGCTGTGGACGGACTGATACTGGACCTCGATGCCGCGGGGACGGACAGCGTAGAGATATTACGTACTATCAAGTCCGCAAGGAACATCCCGATTATCGTCTTAGCTTCTCCTGAGCTCAATGAGGATCTGGTCGAAAAAGCCACACGGTATTCGGATGGTATATTCATCAAGCCCTTCGATTCTAAGAGCCTTATCAAGCACTTGAGGAGCATACTGGAAGCGGGAAGCGGCCGTGGAAGCTAATTGATCAAGCCTGCATGAATGCAGCCGGTTGAATAAGCCGGCTTTTTTGTATGATAACAGATAAATAATAATGGGTGAAACAGGTCCCGAAGTACCGTTAGCAATATGATTTCTGGAGCTTTTGTATGCTGAGATTTGAGTCTGAAGAGAGGGCCAAGACCCCCTACCTGTTGTCTGTTAAACCCGCGCTGTTCATGATGGAGATCACTGAAGAGGGTACGTTGATATCCATCAGTCCGCACGGCCAGGAATTGACCGGGTATGACCGTGAAGATATCTCCAGAAGCTTCCATATCTCCAATCTCCTGGAGATGCTGGATTGCGGGGAGGTCCTCCCCTGTTTTAAGAACGGCTCGCTGGCCGGTTACACGGACGGAAATGAATTCGTTCTCGTATGTAAAAACGGGACCAGATTGCCGGTCCATGCATATTTTGAAGAGCTTACACAGGTCCATGATACTTCCACGTCCCATTATGTCATTGTCCAATGCTTTCCGGATTGTTTCATAGACAGGCAAACGAGAAATGCCCTGCGGGAATCTGAGGAGAAATTTTCTATTGCTTTTCATACCAACCCCAGCATGATGATCATCACAACGATGGATGACCCCCGCTACCTGGAAGTGAATGAGAGCTATTGCCGCGGGACTGGTTATACCCGGGAAGAACTTGTCGGGCACCATGTTGCCGATTTTTCCATGTGGGCGGACGAAATAGAAATGAACAACATGGTCACCGCCCTTCAAGAGAAGGGGCAGATATCGGGAGCCGAATACCATTTCATTACCAGGACAGGCGACATCAAGACCTGGTTGTGTTCATCACACATCATCACATTCAATGGAGAGCGTTGCGTCCTGGGCGTGGCCAATGATATTACGGAACGCAAGGAAGCTGAAGCCGAACTTGAACTCATGTACGAAACGGAGACCGGCTTGAGAGAGCAACTCGAAGAAGAGATGAAGAGGAGGGCGGAATTCACCCGCGCCCTCGTCCATGAACTCAAGACGCCGCTGACGCCCATCGCCGCATCGAGCGAGGTCCTCGCCATGATCCTGAACGGAGAACCCATGCGGAGCATGGCGGAAAACATTAACCGGGGCGCTCATAATCTTAACAAACGCATCGACGAACTGCTCGAACTTGCCCGCAGCGAACTCAATGTACTGCGCATAGATCCTTCCAATATCGATATCCGGCCGCTGCTGAAACAAGTACACGCGGAAATGCTGAGCGTTGCAGTCACACGGGACCAGAAATTGAACCTTGTTATACCTGACTATATAGGCATCGTTCACGCTGATAGCGGCCGAATACGACAGGTCATGGAAAACCTCTTGACTAACGCCTTGAAATACACTCCGCAGGGTGGTGAGATAACTATCCGAGCCGCCGTCGAAGACCAGAACGTGACTATACAGATCTCCGACAACGGTCCCGGCCTGACCGAATCGGAGGCTGACAGGGTCTTTCA
>CAZQQL010000150.1:0-5124 GCA_964595455.1 uncultured Dehalococcoidaceae bacterium | reverse complement strand
CCAACACCTGCATTACCGTCTGTAACATGGAAAACCTGGACCCCATGGGCGTCCACACCGGGGACAGCATCGTCGTCGCGCCCAGCCAGACGCTGACGGACAACGAGTACCAGATGCTCCGGACCGCCAGCCTCAATATCATCCGCGCCCTGAAAATAGAAGGCGGCTGCAACGTCCAGCTCGCCCTCGATCCCAACAGCGAGAAGTATTACGTCATCGAGGTCAACCCCCGCGTCAGCCGTTCCTCGGCGCTCGCCAGCAAAGCCACCGGCTACCCCATCGCCCGTGTGGCCGGCAAGATTGCCGTCGGGCGCCGCCTGGATGAGATCCAGAACGCCGTGACCGGCAAGACGATGGCCAGCTTCGAGCCTGCCCTGGATTACTGCGTTGTCAAGATACCGCGCTGGCCGTTCGACAAGTTCGCTTCCGGTGACCGCATCATCGGCACGCAGATGAAGGCCACCGGCGAGGTCATGGCCATCGACCGCTCCTTCGAAGCGGCCCTTCAGAAAGCCGTCCGCTCGCTGGAGTTCGGCAAGAAGTCCCTGCAATGGGAAGACCTCAACTGGGAACGGAACGAAGCGCTCCAGTCGTACCCGCTCATGCCGGCCAACGACCTGCGTTTGTGGGCCATCACCGCCGCCCTGCGCCGCGGCATCACTACGCAGCAGATCCATGATCACACGAAGATCGACCTCTGGTTCCTGGAGAAGCTGAAGAACATCGTCGATATGGAGAAAACCCTCCTCTCAGAACAACTGACGCCGGACCTGCTCCGCCGCGCCAAGCGGCTGGGTTTCAGCGATATCCAAATCGGCACTCTCGCCGACCGGCTGCCGGAACAGGTGCGCCAGTTGCGGCAGGAATGGAACATCCGGCCCGTCTACAAGATGGTGGATACCTGTGCCGCGGAGTTCGATGCCGCCACCCCCTATTTCTACAGCACCTATGAGCAGGAAAACGAAGCCCTGCCGAATGACAGGCCTAAGGCCGTCGTCATCGGCTCAGGGCCGATCCGCATCGGGCAGGGCATCGAGTTCGATTACTGCTCCGTGCATTCGGCCTGGGCTTTGGACGAAGCCGGCTACGAGAGCATCATGATCAACTCGAACCCGGAAACGGTCTCGACCGACTTCGATACCAGCGACCGCCTCTACTTCGAAGCCCTCGATGAAGAGAGCGTGAGGGACATCCTGGAGAACGAGACCGGGAACGGGGCCAGCCCACCTTCCATCGTCCAGTTCGGCGGGCAGACGGCGGTCAACCTTTCCCAACCGCTTTCCCGGGCGGGACTGCCTCTCATCGGCTCGACCGCTGATTCAATCGACATCGCCAGCGACCGCCGCCGGTTCGAGCACTTCATGGAAGAAATGGAGATACCGCAGCCTCCGGGAGCCGGCGTGACGTCCCTCGATGAAGGTCTCGCAGTGGCCCAGCGTATCGGCTACCCCGTGCTCGTACGTCCCAGCTACGTCCTGGGCGGCCGCGCCATGGAGATCGTCTACAACGCCACAGAACTCGTGCGCTACATCGGCCTGGCCATGGAACTCGATACCGGCCACCCGGTGCTCATCGACAAGTACCTCATGGGCAAGGAAGTGGAAGTGGACGCCATCGGGGACGGCGAACAGGTCCTTATCCCCGGCATCATGGAACACATCGAACGCGCCGGCGTCCACAGCGGCGATTCCATGGCCGTCTATCCCGGCCCGAACCTTACCAAAGATGAGGTAGACATACTGGTCGATTACACCGTACGCATCGGGCTGGGACTGAAGATAAAAGGCCTGATGAACATCCAGTTCGTCATGATGCGCGGCGAAGCGGGGACTCCGTCATCGATCTACGTCCTGGAAGTGAACCCGCGAGCCAGCCGTACTGTCCCGTTCCTCTCCAAGGTGACCGGCGTCCCGATAGTCAACGTCGCTACGCGGGTCATGCTGGGGCAGAGTCTCAAGGAGCAGGGATACTCGAGCGGTCTGTGGCCGGTCCGGAACCTCGTCGCCATCAAGGCGCCGGTCTTTTCCATGTCCAAGCTGCTCGGCGTGGATACGTACCTCGGGCCGGAGATGAAGTCCACCGGCGAGGTCATGGGCATAGATTTCACCTTCGAGGCCGCCCTCGGTAAAGCCATCCTGGCCGCCGGCCTGAACCTGACGCCGGGCGCCGGTGTTCTGTGCAGCATCGCGGACCGCAACAAAGCGGAAGCCCTTCCCATCATCCGTAAACTGGCAGAGACGGACATCAAGCTCTACGCTACGGAAGGCACCGCCGCCATGATAGAGGCCGCCGGGATTCCGGTGAAGATGACCAGCAAGAAACTGGAAGAAGGCCACCCGAACATCATCGACCTCATCAACGACGGCACCATCTGCGGCGTGGTCAACACGATCACGGGCGCCCACGTGCCGTTCCGGGACGGCTTCTACATTCGCCGGGCGGCGGCGGAAAAACGCATACCGTGCTATACTTCTCTGGACACCTTCCGCGCCGCGGTTACGGTAGCCACGTCCGGGTCCCAGCAATACTCCGCACTGCCGCTGCCGGTCTACCGGGAAGGCAGGAAATCATGATACAGAAACAGGCCGTAATACTTTCCGCGACGGAAACCATCCGGGACACCTACCTTATCCGCCTGGAAGCGCCTGATATAGCCGCGGCGGCCCGGCCCGGCCAGTTCATCATGGTACGCTGCGGGGACGATACGGTGCTGCCGAGACCATTCAGCATCCACCGCACATTCGCCGAGGGCGTCTCCATACTCTTTGCGGATGTCGGCAAAGGCACGCACTGGCTCTCCCAGCGGAAACGGGGAGAAAAACTGGATATCTTCGGCCCGCTCGGCAACGGCTTCTCTTTATTTGAAGAAGACCTGAACATCATGCTGGTGGCCGGCGGCATGGGCATTGCGCCCCTCGTCTTCCTGGCGGAGACGGCCCTCCGGCAGGGAAAAACCGTCACGCTCATCTGCGGCGGCAGAACGCAGGACTGCCTCGTGCCGGTATCCATGCCCCAGATCGTCTACGACGAAGGCGTTAATCCGGAGTCCCTCCAGATCATCAACGTCACCGAGGACGGGACGGAGGGGACCTGCGGACGGGCCACGGACCTCATCGTCCCGTGCCTGGAACACATTCACCGCATCTACGCCTGCGGCCCGATGTCCATGTACCGGAGCATGGCCGCTGATAGTGAAAAATACTGTGTCCCTGTGCAGGTATCGCTGGAGATCATGATGGGCTGCGGGACGGGCGTCTGCTACGGGTGCGCCGTCCGCACAAAAAAAGGGCTGCAGCAGGTCTGCAAGGACGGCCCTGTCTTCGACCTCAATGACGTGCTCTTTGCCGATGCATGAACATCTCGCGTGCCGCCGAAACTGACATCGATGCCATCATGGCGCTGGTCCGAGACGCCGTCCGGGAAAAACAGAGGAACGGCGACGACCAGTGGGATGACACCTACCCCAACCGGGAACTCATCGCGCAGGATATCTCCACCGGGACCCTGTTCAAGATTGCCGACGGTAATAGTATCCTTGGCATCATCGTCCTCAATGAAGAGCAGCCTCCTCCCTACTTCACCATTGCCTGGAACGACGGAGGCCGCCCGCTGGTGGTGCATCGCCTCTGCATTAACCCCCTTTTTCAGCGCCGGGGACTCGCCCGGCGCCTTATGCTTTTCGCTGAAGAGCATGCCGCGGAGAACGCTTACCGCTCTATCCGGCTGGATACCTATTCCGGGAACCGCGCTGCGCAGGCATTGTTTCTATCCTTGGGCTACCACCCCGCCGGCGATGTTTCCTTGCGGGAAGATAAAGCGTTCCATTGCTATAAAAAAGCGATCGGGTAAAATCCGCGTCCGGGAACAATAGCCAAATTTTCCAAAAAAGAAAGCCGGCGGGGTCTCCGCCGGCTCTATGTAATCACGGCTTGTTACCGTGATTGGCTTTTAAAGGCCGATGGTGTCGAGGATTCTGAACAGTACGGGTTTGATGCCCTTACCATAGTCAGGGGTCACCTGGGAAACCAGGTAACGTTTCGGGAAACTGTCGCGATCGTTCCGTAGTCTGACGTTTGTTAATAGCTCTAACATCTCTCTTCCCTCCTTCCGCTTGTCTTGCTGGTGCCTTCACTATCAATTATGCAAGATTCTCTGCAAATCGACATCGGTGTTTCTCCTGAATCCATATAGTTACTTATGCTTATTACGCAAATGGGCGAATTCCGTAGTTTAATCGATGCATAAGGATGGTTTTATCTGCCGTAACCAGCCGCGTCTTGGCGGGATTCACAAAAAAAAGCCGGCGTTTCCGCCGGCTTTCCGAGCGGGGCTATTCACCCCGTTTTTCGTCCTTTAAAGACCGATGCTGTCCAGTATCTTGTCGAGGACCGGTTTGATACCTCTACCGGTCCTGGCGCCCATCTGGTTGGCCACGTACCATTTCTGGTAGATTTCTTTCTCGTTCCGCGTTCTCTGTGTGGTAAACAGTTCGTACATCTTGCTTCCTCCTTCCGCTGTGCCTTCCGGCTTTCCTACTGATATTATGAAACAACCATGGTTATTGCACACCGGTATTTCTTCTGAATTCTACTAGCGACTTTTACGTAATCAGGAAAAGAGGTTTTCAGCATTATTGCTGAGCCTGTTTTCTTTGACATAAAAGCACCCGAAGCCTATAATACAAGAGGTAAGTTTCAAATAGAGGTGATGCACATGGCAAATCAAGTAGGCAAAAGGTATCGCTGCACCAAATGCGGAGCCGAGGTTATTATAACCAAAGGCGGTACAGGCACCATACAGTGTTGCGGCCAGCCCATGGAGCAAAAACAGTAATTAACGGATTCGTCAGGAGGTCAATACTATGCCAAGCCAGCTCGGAAAAAGATATCAATGTCAGAAATGCGGCACAGAAGCCCTGAGCACCAAAGCCGGCGCCGGGGAACTGAAATGCTGCGATCAGCCGATGAAATTGCAGGAAGCCCGGCCCATTCCTTCATCTGACTAGTCAGGACCGGACTTTCCCTTACATTCTATCTATTATTTTGATTTTGGAGAAGACCCGCTTTACGCCGTCTTGGAAGATCGGAAGAGCACACGTCTGAACTCCAGTCACCGCTCATTATC
>CAZQQL010000149.1:0-5129 GCA_964595455.1 uncultured Dehalococcoidaceae bacterium | reverse complement strand
TCCTGGTGAAGTTGAACCTGTCGAATATGGAATAATCACGGTTTTTTGGTTTCATGTTTCGTCTCCTATCGCTTGCTGTTGAGCGTTCTATCGATGGCCGCTATTATCGCATTTTAACTTAATCGTAGAAAAAATGAAAACCTGCCTCAGGTGTGTTAATGGTAATCACGATGGGCATGCGAGTATAATAGACTAACGAAACTGGGAGGACCGATAGTATGCGTGATTATTCCGTCCTGAAAAAGATCGAGTTCGAATTCCCGCCGGTAGGAGTGAAGTTCTCCATGGCCAAGCCGGAAGGGATCGACGTCCTCGAAGGGAAGTATTTCCTGTGTGAACTCCTCAGGTACGCCCATGAGGGCAGGGCGTTCTACGTTTCGGAGCTGCAGTGCGGGCTTCAGGTGATGGGGTATGAGGAGTACCCGCCCCTGATGTACAGCGGGCAGCTCGGACCGGTGTTCAACATGTTCAAAGACGCCGCCGCTAACCGGCGCATCTACGATTATGCTCCTCACCTTCCGTACCACTCCGTGAAGTACATCACCCACGCGCCGCTGGACAAGATGAACTTCGATCCCGACCTGCTTATCTTCACCACCCGCCCGAAGCAGGCGGAAATCCTCCTGCGGGCTAGCAGCTTCGCGGACGGCAAGATGTGGCATTCAAAGGCTACCACCTGCCTGGCCTGCGCCTGGAACTACGCCCAGCCGTATCTGAGCGGGGAAATGAATTATACTATCACCGGTCTCGGCTTCAGCATGAAGGCCATCCACGCCCTGCCGGAAGGCCTCATCATCATTTCCTTCCCGTCCAACACCATGGCAAGCCTGCTCGAAAACCTTAACGAAATGGTGCTTTACCCGCACTGGTTCGAACTCGGCGGCAAGGATGGTTTTATGGCGGAGAGGGAAAAACGGGAAGCCGAGCTTAAAGTGAAGCTCTTCGGCAACCCCGAACAGAACGCTCCGGACATGTAGCCTTACCGATGACGGACCGGGCCGCTACTCAGACACTTGAGCGGCGGACCCGGCTCATCTGACCGTTTGACAGGCCTCCGGCATTTTACCGCCGGGGGTTTGTTTTTTGTTCTTATTTGTAACCTGTTACTTCCGGCCCGGCGCGCACTGCGTCGCATAACCTCGTTCAAAACCACTGCTTCAACTGTTCCTCATATCCTTCATAAAAGCTTAACTTTTACCGAACATACTGTTCATATAGTGAACCACTCGAAGTCCGGTTTCAGGAGAAAAAGAAAATGTCGATAGTGATGAACAAAATGCCGCTCGATATCTGTGACTCCCTGCCGAAACGGTTCGAGCGGAAGTTCTACATCACGACCCAACAGGTGGGGTTCGCCTGCGGACTGCTGCGGCAGGTCTGTGCTGCGGACCGGGATTTTCCCGCTGAACAGATCAACAGCCTTTACTTCGATACCCTTGACCTCGATCAGTACGAACGGTCCGATTCCGGCGACCTGCGAAAAGACAAGATACGCATCAGGTGGTATGGCCGGGAATACGATCTGGCTGGACTCCAGACGATATACATCGAACTGAAATCGCGGGAAGGGTTTGCCGGTATGAAGCAGCGGCGGAAGCTGCATATGGATGCACGGAGCCTGAAAACAGTACACCTGGGGTCAGGGATACTCCCCTATCACCAACTCGTTGAGACGCTGGCAGCCTTCGGATATGTCCCGCCGGGTATTCTCAGGCCAATAATCAAGATTTCATACTGGCGGTACCGGTTCCGGGACCTGATGTCCGGTCAGCGGGCATCGCTCGATTGCCGTATCCGCTCCACCATGGTCCTCTCCGGCTGGGGCAACGGAGAGCGGGACCTGGAACTGCCCGGGGCCGTCCTGGAAATCAAGGGCGACAAGATGGAACTTCCTCCAACGCTCATGAAGACGGCAATCCTGGATACGGACTGGACCCGGTTCTCCAAGTATTCCGCCTGTATCGAGTCTCACCGTGAACTACCGGGTTCCGTCGGCAGGCTTTCACCCATCGGCAGAGTGGTCCGGTAACTCAATAATATAACAACACAGGAGTAGAACCATGTTGGAAGAACTGACGGCATTATTCCAGGCCCCTCTGGACTTCGAGCAGTCCGTCGTCCGGGTCGGTCTTTCGCTGATTGCATCGGCGATCGTGTACCTTATCTACCAGGTGTTCTATGGTTCCCGGCATATCGGCGCAGGCGTCCACCGGACGTTCCTCATCGGCGGGCCGGCGATAACCATGATATTCCTCGTCATCCAGACATCCATTCCGCTCGGTATCGGTCTCCTCGGCGCTCTCTCTTTCGTCCGGTTCCGTACCCCGATCAAAGACCCGGCGGAAATCGGTTTCCTGCTGTTGCTCATCGCATCTTCAATCGGCGCCGCGACCGGCAACCTGGTTCCTATCGGCGTGTTGTATGTGATCGTGATCATCGGCCTGGGGGTGCAGCGTATAGCCGCGGGCCGGGTCAGCCTCTTCGGGCGGGGACACCTGATGATCTCGGTGGACCAACCGTCCTTCCAGACGATCGAGCAGAAGCTGGGGTCTTTCCTGAAGGAACGTCTCCATGGTCTCAGCCTGGATACGATGTCCACCGTGGATGACCGCATCAGCCTGCATTACCAGTACCGTAAACAGTCCGGGTTCGATTGGGCGCACTTCACCAATGAACTGAACGAACTCGCCGGGCCAGCCAGGGTGGAAGTGTTCGTGGGGTAGCAGTACAGAGAGGGATTGAAGTCATGAAAAACCTGATTATTGTATCGGTGCTCATTGCTATGATATTGTTCCTGGCATCCTGCGGCGCCGGAGCGACTGCAGACCCCGGGACGCAGACCAGTGCAACCACAACGACGTCATCAACGTCGGCGGTAATACCCGCTGGTGATGTCGTCAGCACCGTGGAATACGATAAAGACGACCTCGATGACGGCTGGGACAAGTCCGGAGCTACGCTGATAACTCTGGAGGGTAACAGCATCTCGGTGAGTGGAGACGGGGCAGCGGTGCAGGGGAACCGCGTGGCTATAACCGCGGGCGGGACCTACGTTGTCAGCGGTACGCTCAACGATGGACAGTTGCTGGTGGATAGCCTGGACGAAGATACAGTGAGCATCATGCTCAATGGGGCAGATATTTCCTGTTCCTCCAATTCGCCGTTCTATATCATGCAATCGGAAAAGACGGTGGTCACGCTGGCTGACGGTACGGAGAACTACCTTACCGATGGTGATGAATATGTTTATACAGACGAGGCGTCTGATGAACCGGATGCCGCCTTGTACAGCAAGGACGACCTGACGATCAACGGCGGCGGTTCTCTTACCGTGACCGGGAACTGGAACAACGGCATACAGAGCAAGGATGACCTCAAGATCATCAGCGGGAGCATCCGGGTCACCGCCGTCAACGATGGTATCAAAGGCAAGGATGTCCTGGTGGTTAAAAGTGGGACCATCCTGGTGCATGCCGGGGGAGATGGGATTCTCTCCACGGAAGATGGAGATGAGGGAAAGGGGTATGTGTATATCGAAGGCGGCTCTATCGATATTACCTCCGTGCAGGACGGCATCCAGGCAGCACGAGGCGTCGTTATCAGCGGTGGGGCGGTCTCCATAGTAACCGGAAGCGGCAGCGGCGAGATAAGCTCCGCTGATGGGAACTGGGGACAGTTGGAGCCCGGAGCGGGGTACCAGAATACGGATGTTGAAGAAGACACCCCCAGCGCCAAGGGAATCAAGGGCGGTGCGGCCGTGGTCATCCAGGGCGGTACCACTAAAATCGATTCTTCGGATGACGCTCTCCATTCTGATGGTTCCATCACCATATCCGGCGGAACCATAACGGCGGCTTCCGGTGATGACGGCGTACATGCAGATGAAGCGCTTACTGTTGCCGGGGGAAAAGTGGTCATTACCCAGAGCTATGAAGGTATTGAAAGCACTATCATCACCATCGACGGCGGCCGGATCGATATAACTGCCGGTGATGATGGGATCAATGTTTCCGGCGGCGCTGATACTGCAGCCATGAACGGATTTCCCGGCCGGAACATGTTCGAAGCTTCCGGTGGAGGGGCGCTCTCCATCAACGGCGGGTATGTGGTTATCGATGCCGGCGGCGACGGTATCGATGTTAACGGAACGATAACCATGACCGATGGCACCGTCATCATCAACGGTCCGGTCAATGACGGCAACGGGGCGATCGATTATCTCAACAGCTGTACCGTCTCGGGCGGATTGCTCATCGCGGTGGGCAGCTCCGGGATGGCCCAGAATATCAGTGCGAACTCCGCCCAGGGCGGGGTACTGGTCAACTTTTCGTCCCGGCTGGCGGCTGGGACCATGGTACACATCGAGTCCGCTGCTGGTAAGGACATTGTCACTTTTGTCCCCTCCAAGGACTTCCAGAGCCTGCTGGTCTCGTCTTCCGCTCTGAAAACCGGGGAAACGTATCTCATCTACACCGGAGGGTCGTCTACTGCGACCGTGACGGACGGGCTTGCCTGCGCTGGAGACTACAATCCGGGGACGAAATACGCTGAGTTCACGATGAACGCAATTACCGCCACGGTAGGAAACGCCGGCGCCGGCGGCATGAACCTACCGGGAAACGGACAGATGGGGCCCGGTTTCAGACAGCGTTAACTGTAATGGCGATTAACGGCTGAATAACCAGAGGTGGCACGGCAGCAGCCTGATGGCAAACGAATTTTCGTCGTTGTCTGAAGACCCGTTAAACTCTCGTGCGCCATATCGGCGGAACGCGACCGACGCCAAGGATGTCTCTCACGTGCCGGTTCAGCACCTCGAGCAGTCCATGCAGGTCGTCTGTTTCCCGGCCTGTCAGTGCTGAAAAAATGAGGTCAAGTGATCTGATGGTGACAGTGCTCAGGAGCCTTTGCCCCTCAGCCGAAATCGTTATCATGGAGACGGCGGCATGGCCTTGTTTTTCTATGTCCACCAGCCCTTTTTTAGTCATCCTTTTAATGAGCGAGTAGACGGAGGCAGGCTGACGGACCGTTTCTCGGACCAGGGCGTTGATGCTCATCATTTCTTTGCCGCGGTTCAGGATGCGGAGCACCGTGAACTGTTCGATAGTGAGGCCTGACGGTGCGATTTC
>CAZQQL010000148.1:0-5132 GCA_964595455.1 uncultured Dehalococcoidaceae bacterium | reverse complement strand
ACCCTATCCTACACTCTTTCCCTACACGACGCTCTTCCGATCTGGCTTGACCGGCTGCGGCGGCATCCACCTCAAAGCTCCGACGGGAGGCTCGGCGAAAGGAATGCCTTTGAACAAATATATGTCGTTCTCTTTTACGCCTTCAAGTTTACCGGAAGTGACTTCGATCGTTGCAGGCTGGCTGCTCATATGCTTCCTCCGAGATGAATTCCTGATTCTGGGCTTCTAAAAGAAAGAGGGGAACCGTCCCGGTTCCCCTCTTTCTTTTTAACCAATTATCGGGTGGCAATGGTTTGGATAGCGCCTGACATCTCGGCCACATTGGCCGATATCCTTGCGGCACCGGTCTTGATTTCCTTGATGAATTCGTCAATCCTTGGCAGTATCCTGATATCCGGTCCGATGACGGCAACCGCCGCCGGGTGCGGATAGTTGAAGATCGGGGCTGCAATACCTATCGCTCCGGGAATTTTTTCCCCGCAGGAAACCGCGTAACCCTGGTCCCGGGCTTCGTCGATGAGCTTCATCAGCGTTTCCTTGTTAACAATAGACTTGTCAGTGACACTTGCAAGCCGGATACTTTTCATCATGATGCTCAATTGTTCCGGCGGGAACTGGGCAAGTAAAACCCGGACCGTAGCGCCGTTGTAGGTGAAGCCGATGCGCTTGTTTTCCTGAGTCACCCTGAGGTCATGCATACTGGGAGTCTCGCTGATGATAAAGTTTTGCAGCGTCGGCATGATCGAGATATGGACGGTCTCTTCGAGCAGCTTGTTGAGCCTTCTCACCTCCCTAAGAGAACAGGTGATCAGATCAGCATGTCCGGTCTGATAACTGGTAACGAGACCGGTCAGTAACGGACCGAGATAGTAACGATGCTGGTCCTGGCTGATAAGGCCCGTAGCTTCGAGAGCCCGCAACAGCCGGTGCACCGTGGACTTACTCAGCCCGCAATGTTCGGCGATGTCGGTCAAAGTGGCAAAACCATCGCGTATGCAATTTGTTATCTCAATTGCTCGTGATATGGACTTGACCGCGGGGACGTCACCGTCTGCCCGCCGCACTCCCTGTCTTGCAGGGACCGCCTTTTTTTTTGGCATATGTTTACCGCACCTGCTGCTGCCTGCCGGCCAGGTCCTTTATAAGGCAGCCTGCCCGGCATGGTACTTTTATAGAGATTATTACATCATGATGATGTTGCGGAGAGCTTTTCCCTGAACAACAGCGTCAATCGCTTCGTTGATATCCTCCAGCCTGTAATGCTTGGTAATCAACTCATCCAGTTTGAGCTTCCCGGCCTGGTACAGCGCCACCAGTTTGGGAATGTCCTGCTGGAGTGTTGCGGTACCCATGTAGCTTCCGGTCAGGATGCGTTCATCCTTGATGAACGTAAACGGAGCGAAGGTTGCCTGCTCTTTAAAGTCCGGGAGGCCGACCCAGACGGTCATCCCGCGGGGGGCGGACATGAGGATGCTTTGCTGCATGGCCTGGATGGCGCCGACGGTCACGAACACATATTCCGCGCCTCTGCCGCCGGTGAGGCTTTTAACCACCTCGATGGGGTCGACTTTACTGCTGTTAATGACATGAGTGGCCCCGAAGGTCTTCGCAGCCTCGAGTTTAGCATCATTGACATCGATAGCTATCACCGGATACGCGCCGCATATTGCCGCTCCCTGGATGGCATTCAAGCCCACGCCGCCGGCGCCGAGGATGACGCAACTGCTGGCTACTCCCGGCTTGGCGCGCCAGACAACCGCGCCGAAACCGGTGGTCACGCCGCAGGCCAGCATGGACGCGCGATCCAGGGGCATATCGGCCGGGAGCTTGACGCACTGGGATTCATGAAGAATAGTGTATTCCGCGAAGGAACCTATCAGGAAAGCCTGGTGGATGCGTTCCCCTTTATTGTTGGTATACGGTGATTTCGTGTTCCTGGGCCAATCACATTCACACATATGAGGCCGGCCGGTCTGACAGGGCAGACACTGCCCGCAGGAAATGAGGAGCGAGGCGACGACGGGGTCGCCGGGTTTGAGGCAGGTTACATCTTTTCCGACTTCATCGATATATCCCGCCGATTCATGGCCAACGACGATCGGGAACGGGAAGGGCAGTTCACCTTTGGCGACGTGAATATCACTGTGGCATACGGCGGTCGCCGTCACTTTTACCCTGACCTCGTGCGGTCCCGGCGGGTCGATTGTTAACTCTTCGATAACCAGTGGTTTCCCGGCTTCATAGCAGACTGCGGCTTTCATCCAGGCCTCCTTCTGTAGCTTTCAGTTATTGCTAACAGTGTAGTTATGCGCTATCAAAAAGTCAATGTTGTCTCGTCTTTGTTGACTTTCGTCTCTTTCTCCGTAAAAATGGAGGTACTAATCTTCAAGGGAGGCGGATATGGCTCAGACCATACTTCAAATCGTCGCTACGGAATGCGAGCCCGGGTGCGAAGAACGTTTCAACCAGTGGTACAATGATGTCCACGTACCCATGCTGTTCAAATATCCCGGACTAAAAAAAGTCACCCGTTATCGAATCCAGGGAGAACCGGGCGACCAGGCCAAGTACCTGGCCCTCTACGAGTTCAAAAGCCCGGAAGCTCTTGCCGGAATGCAGGCGAGTGAGGAATTCAAAGCGGCGATGGCGGAAATGCAGCAGAGCTGGCCCTCCGGCGGCTTCGGCATCAAGTACGCCGTTGTTTATGAAGCCCTCAAGACCTGGGAACGATAACCATCCCGCAAAGTGAGAGGTTATTCCCTTGCGGTACCTTCCGGTACCCGGTACTATGGTACTATCCGGTACGAGGAGGAAGCCCGTAACTCATCCCTGGGATACGGGCGATGCGGAAACCATGCAGGTCGGAAGCTGGTGGGAATCATCGACGACATTCCGGCGGTGTACCGCGGAAAAGGTATCGTTCATTGTCCTGAGTGAACTTGACCTGGGACTGACGCTGCTCGCGATCTACATGGGATTCACTGAGCTTAATCCGCTCGTCGAGTGGATGATCGGGGTACCGTTCGTCTTACTGCTGGTAAAATGCATTCTGCCGGTCCTCGTCGCCTGGGCGATTCCCGGCAGATTGCTCTGGCCTTCTATTGTCCTGATGGCGCTGGTCGTCATCTGGAACGTCAAAGAATTAGTAATCTTTCTCTTCTAATATTATCTCGCTCCGACGAGCATACCGTCCACCGGGCCGATAGCCCCCATGGTCTCCAGATACAGCCGCGCGGCGCTCACACGCAGGTGCCGTGCGCTGTAGTCCGGGTCTGATTTGAGCTTGCTGTACATGCTGTTGAGATGGTGTTCCACCGTCTTGATATCAATGAACAATGTATCCGCGATGGAAGCATTGGTATAACCCTGTGACAGCAGGCTGAGAATTTCAAGTTCGCGGGTGGTTAACTGGTTAAGAAAGGGGCTCTCCGGTTTCCCGGCAAAGAGGAAGGTCGCCAACGGAGGATCGAGGATCACCTGTCCCTGGCTGACGGCATTGATGGTCTGGCACAGGTGGTCGATCTTGTCCAGTGATTGCTTCATGAAAAGGGCCATGCCGCTGCCGCCGCTCATAGCCAGCCGCCTCAGCAGGTCCACGTCCTGTGAACTGTACTGATTTATCAGGATAACGATCCCCATGCGAGGGAATTTGTTCCTGGCCTGTTCCAGTTCCGAAATCAGATCCGTATTCAATGTCTTTACGCTGAGCAACAGGACCTGGGGACTGGTATCCGTTATCTCTTCCATGATATGTTCCGGTATCCCGTCTTCCGCGATCCCGGCTATCTCGATCGAGGCATGGGCCGGTAGCAGGTACCGGTAGACTTCACGGTAGATTTCCTGTTCTTCGATAACGAACAGTCTCACGGAATCTGACTTTGTCTGTAACATGTTGTTCAAGCCCCTTTTTCTGTTATCGTCTTCCCCGGAATCGGCCTCGACCGTCCTTCATGCTTATTGAGGACGGGCATGGCAACAGGTCATCTACACCCTCTGGGTGCTGACAACCATATTGAATTGTAGTTGACACGCATAAAGACGCGGATAAACATTCATAAACATCCCATAAAGAAACCATGAAAAAATATATGGGTTTATGTAGCCGGTCAGGCGCGTGTTCTTCATGCCTAGATTTTGACATCAGCGCCCTGAGGTGACAATCCATACTAACCCTGAATTCTCCGGGGGGATTTCCCTTTTTCGGGTTGGGGAATTTCACCGAACCACGTTTAGGAAAAACCTCCAGCACTTTTGGTGATGCTCTCGTGTTCACGATGCCGCAGCCGACGGTACAGTAATAGTATCTATGCCCCGGCACAGGAGGGATTCGTGATGCGGAGATTGCTATTACTGTTTAAAAACCGAGAACAGGGTATCACCGGTATCGAGACCGCTATCATCCTTATTGCTTTCGTCATCGTGGCCTCTGTCTTTGCCTATGTCGTGCTTTCCGCCGGCTTGTTTTCCACCCAGGAAGCCAAAGAAGCTATCCACAGCGGTCTTGAAGAAGCCAAGGCGACAATAGAAATAAAAGGTAACATCTACGGGCGCATGGAGTCCGCCGTCCTTAAGGAGGTCTATTTTACAGTAGCCACTACCACTGGCGGCGATATGATTGACTTTACCGATACCAGCTCCGCCAACGGGTCCAACCTGGTCGTCATTTCCTACAGTGACGCCTACCAGATATTCCCCACGGTCAATTGGACAATGGAAAAGCTTAACACCGAGGCTCCGGATAATCTCCTGGACAAGAATGAGCTTTTCCTCATCACCGTAGACCTTGATTGCGTCAGCATCAATGCCACCGCCGAGCAGATGCCGGGACCCTATCACGAATTCCGTATTGAAGTGAAGCCTCCGGTGGGTGCCGTCCTCGTTATTGAACGCACCATTCCCGCCAGGGTGGACCAGATAGTGAACCTTTATTAAACCCATCGAACGGGTTGGCCGTAACGACCCGCCCCCGTACTTTCGAAAAAAATAGGAATAAAGATAAAAAGTGACCGATAAAACGGCGATCGGACGAGGAGGTGATCCTATAGCCTGAGAAACAGCAACCATAAAGTCAGACCTGGTACCAACTCCCAAACCCATATCGAAACAGGAGGAACAATGTTAAAGAAATTCAT
>CAZQQL010000147.1:0-5240 GCA_964595455.1 uncultured Dehalococcoidaceae bacterium | reverse complement strand
CGACCTTCGGCGGGAACATCATGGCCACGAGCATCTGCCCGAACAAGCGCCCGCAGATGGCCACCGTCCGCCCGCGCGTATTCAAGAAGAACCCGGCAAACGCATCACGGCAAGGGCGCGTTATCGAGGTCGCTTTTGACAAAGAAGGCATCGAGCAGCGGTACAAGCTCCTCGACTTCATCGAGGAAGCCGGGGAAGCCATCAAGATCGAGGATGCAGACATCATCGTATCCGGCGGCCGGGGCCTGGGCAAGCCGGAGAACTTCAAGCTGCTGCAGGAACTGGCGGACGCCCTCGGCGCGGCGCTCGGGGCTTCCCGTGCGGCCGTGGATGAAGGCTGGATACCCTACAGCCACCAGGTCGGCCAGACCGGCAAGACCGTCTGTCCCAAGCTGTACATCGCCTGCGGTATTTCCGGGGCCATTCAGCACCTGGCCGGGATGCAGACGTCCGATGTCATCGTGGCCATCAACGACGACCCGAATGCCCCCATTTTCCAGGTAGCGACATACGGGATCGTCGGGGACCTTTTCGAGGTGGTGCCGAAGCTGATTGCCCAGTTGAAAGAATGAGCCGGGTTGACAATCCTAGCCCGGTCTGCCAGAATAGTACCTGAGAAAGCTGGAATGTACTTCCAGCTTTTTTCTTTACCGGGATATACTGGATAACAAGAGCGCCTGCTCGACCACCAGGCAAGGGAGGCCCGTATGGCTGAGATAGAATACGGCATGGCGGTGTTGGACAAGAACAGTAACAGCCTTGGGAACATCGAGAAGATCATCATGGACACATGGAAAGGGGAACCGCGAAAATACATGGCCCGTTGTGAGAACGAGACAGCAGCGTTCTTTTTTGCGCCGGAGCAGGTTGCGGCCGTGCATGACAGGACGGTCAAACTCAACATCGACCGCAATGACCTGGACCAGACCACCTGAAGGAGCTACAATTGACCGAAATAATCTGTCCTGCGTGTAAACAACCTGCCGTTATCAACTGCACAGAAACCGTGCACCAGGCCCCTTTCCATTGTCCTCACTGCCTCGGGCTGTATTTCGTGTGTATCGAGAACGATGTCCTCATTTCCTGTGAACCTTTGACCGAGTCCGGTTATGCCAGGTGGATGATGGCACAGCGCGGCCAATGATTTTTACCGTGCTTCTTACTTTTATGTAAACAAACCTATCTCTTTTTGCTAATTTTTACCATTTTTCTTGACAGGATGCCGGCATACAGCCTATAGTGGAGCGATAGGATTTGTCATCGACCTGGTAATGAACATAAACAGATTTCTTAGTCTGGCGCTGGCCGCTATCCTGCTTTCGTTGCTGGTATGCAGTTGCGGGATCCCCCAGGAACAGTATGATGAAGTGCTCGCAGGGATCGAGCAAGCCCAAGCCGAGCTTGCCGCAGCCAATGATTCATATTCCGCTGTTTCCTCTTCACTCGCCGATGTCAGCGTTAATCTCACTGCAATCGGACAAAAATTTTCAGACCTGTCCCAAAAGATACAAGAAGCCAGGCAGACCAGCGTTGAACTGAGTGCCAGCCGTAACGCCACCGAAGCCGCGATCACTGAGCAGGACACCCTCATCGCCTCCGCCCGCGAAGAAAATACCGCGCTGAAACAGAGGATACCCAACCTCGAATACAAGACCTTCGAGAGCGATTCCACCTACTTTACGATGGACTACCCCAAAGACTGGAAACCGAACATCGACCTGCAATCATTCGATTCAGGGATGGTTATTTTCATGGAAGACGCCATGTCTGATGCCGGGTGCTTGGTGGTCTATGGTCCCGAAGATGATTCCATAAGCCTGGACACTTTCTTCGCTTCTTTTGCTGAAAATTTAGCCAGTTCCGACCAGTCCGGATACCTGATGTCCGAGTCCAGGGAAACTATCGGTGAGAGGGATGCGGTCAGCGGGATGGTTATTCTTGAAGACCCCACCCTCTTCGAGAAACTGGCTTATCAGCTTGTCTGCATCAAAGACCACCGAACGTATTATGTCCTTGCCTTTTTCTGTTTATGGCATGATTACATAAGCTACTCGTTCATATTCAATGAAATGCTGGCGAGCGTATCTTTCGATTGAACCGCAGAGCATGATAATGGTACGAAAAAGAACAGTAATCATCGTCACGACGGCGCTTCTCGCCCTGATGCTCGTGCTATCAGGGTGCGGGATAGCCCGGGAACTGTATGACGGCTCCGTTGCGGACAAAGAACAGATAGAGCTACAGACATCCGAGGTACGGTCGCAGATACAGGACATGGAGAACCAGAAGACCGAGATGGCTGCCCAGATTGCGGAACAGGAAGCAGCATATGTTTCCATGGAGCAGGAGTTAGCGGGGCTCGAAGCAGAAAACGGGAACCTGCAAAGCGCCATCGACAGCGCGGAAACAAGGCTCAAGGAGAAACAAGAGACGCTCGCCGGTATCGAGGCTGAGAATGCCGCCTACGTAGAACGCCTCCCGGACGTGGATTATGCGACGTATGAGAATACAGACGCTGGTTTTTCTATGAACCACCCGGAGACCTGGACGTTCGAGACCATCGATGAATCAGGCGCGATAACCTACGTTTTCGAGGACAAGGCAGCGGGAATCTCGCTGTCCGTCTGGTCTGAAGACGCCGGCGGGCTGCCGACGCGTGACTACTATGAGGCCTACCTGGAGGCGATCGAAACGGAGTACGGAACCAACTTCCTCTTCGTTGGAGAGACGCCCGACATGATCGGCGGGCAACTGGGCATCCAGGGCAGCTATACGCTCAAAGTGAACGGGGCGTACGAGAACATCTATGTGATCAGTGTCATCGTCAAGAGCGGCAAGGTCTGGAACCTGCTGTTGGCGTGCGAATGGGATGATTTCTCCGAGACAGCCTTCCTGTTCAGTGAAGTCATCAACAGCTTCAAGCTGCTCTAAGCGCAGGTCATGGCCCGCTGGACTCTCCCTCCCATTGCCGCTATAATTCAAGTGCCATGAACACTCAGGCTGTTCCGCAGGTCCTCGTTCCCCGCCAGGAAATCCATGTTCTTGTTCGTACACTGGCAGCGCGCATCTCGGCGGACTACCGGGACAGCAACCCTTTACTTATCGGGGCGCTCAAGGGGTGCTTCATGTTCATGGCGGACCTCGTCCGCTGCCTGGACTTCCCGCTGGAGATCGAGTTCGTCAGGCTCTCCAGCTACGAAAACGGAACCGAATCGTCCGGCAAGATCAGCCTCGTGCAAGGGCTCCGGGCCGGCATCGCCGGGCGGCACGTACTGGTAGTGGAAGACATCATCGACACCGGGCTGACCGTGTCTTTCCTGCTGGACTACCTGCGGGAACAGGGCCCGGCATCCGTCAGGTGCTGCACGCTGCTGGACAAGCCCGCCCGCCGCCGGTGCCAGGTCTGTGCGGACTACGTGGGACTGGAAGTGCCGGACAGGTTCCTGGTGGGGTACGGGCTGGACTGTGATGAGAAATACCGCAACCTCCCTGATATCTGTTATCTGGAGGAATGACGATGCGCGACGATGTCAAGGACATCCGGGAACACTACGATGCTTCGGTAGATGAAGAGCATACCCGGCTGGAGCGGCACCCCATCGAACGGGACGTTACCTGGCGCTACCTGGACACCTATCTGCCCGATGGCGGGAACATCCTCGATGTGGGCGCGGCGACCGGGGCTTATACCATCCCGCTGGCAAGGCGGGGATTCCACGTCACCGCGGTGGATTTTTCCTCGTCGCTGCTCAAGGTGTGCGCCCAGCGCGCCATCGATGAGCAATTACAGGACCGGGTCCACTGCGTCATCGCGGACGCCCGCGACCTTTACGAGGTGCGGCGGTCCGACTTCGATGCGGCGCTCGTCATGGGACCGCTCTACCACCTGGTGGCCCGTCAAGACCGGGAAGCCGTGGTCCATGAAGTGTACAACAAACTCAAACCGGCGGGCATCATCATATCCGTCTTCATCAGCCGTTACGGGATATGGGGGGACATCATCAACGACAATCCGGACAGCATCGATTCTCCCGCCGGCGCCGAGTTGATATTGACCGAAGGCAGGGACCCGTTCTATACGGAATGGGGACGCACGTTCCGGGCGTATTTTGCCTCCGTACCGGAAATCGTACCGCTGCACGAGCAACTCGGGTTCGAGACGGTAGCGCTGGCCGGCGCAGAACCGGTGGGCGCGACGGCGGACAGGGCTTACGCCGCCCTCGACCCGGTACGCCGCCGCAAGTGGCTGGACCTGATGTACGGCATCAGCCGGGAGCCTTCCGTGCTCGGGTCTTCGATACACCTGCTTTACATCGGGCGGAAACGGTGAAGAAGCTCCTCTTGTTTGACATAGACGGGACGCTGCTGCTGGCAAATTACGCGGGGAGAAGATCACTGGCGAGAGCGTACCGTGAAACATTCGGGCTGAGCGACGCCGTTGATGAGATGGAGTTCCGGGGAAGGACCGACCCGGAGCTGTTCCAGGAAGCCGCGGTCAGGCTGCTCGGCCGGCGGCTGGATGAAGCCGATTACGCCCGGCTTATCACCGCATACTTAGCCATCCTTCCTCGGGAACTGGCAACCTGCGTTTTTACGTTGAAACCCGGCATCACGGAACTGCTGCAGAAGCTGGCGGGCATGGAAACTATCATCATGGGTATTCAGACGGGAAACCTGGAGACATCCGCCTGGATGAAGCTGAGGTTCGGCAGGATAGACCATTACTTCAAGTTCGGCGGGTTCGGGTCCGACCACGGGGACCGTACCGAGATGGTGCGCATCGCCATTCAGAAGGCGCACCGCCTCCATCACGACGGCTTCAGCAACGAAACTATCTACGTTATCGGGGATACCCAGCACGATGTCCGGGCCGGGAAGGAAGCCGGCGTCAGGACCATCGCCGTGGCCACCGGCTTCGTGTCCGGGGAAACGCTGCGAGCGGAAAATCCGGACCATTTCTTCCCTGATTTGAGCGATATTCCGGCTTTCCTGAAATGCATCGACTGCGAGGTCTCATGACTACCATACAGCACAGGCAGCAACTCATCGCCGCGGCCAAGGGAGACATCCCGGCGGACACCATTTTTACCGGCGCCCGCCTCGTTAATGTCTTCACCGGAGAGATTGAACGGGGCAACGTCGCTGTTTACGGCGGCAGGATAGCGGGAGTCGGCGACTACTCCAGGGGGAAACAGAGATCGGAAGAGCACACGTCTGAACTCCAGTCACCGCTCATTATC
>CAZQQL010000146.1:0-5282 GCA_964595455.1 uncultured Dehalococcoidaceae bacterium | reverse complement strand
AGCTCATCAAGAGCCTGTTCTTCGACGCTGCCCGGTACGACCTCGGCAACGTCGGGCGCTATAAGCTGAACAAACGCCTCGGCGTGAGCGTCAGCCTGAAAGAACGCACCCTGACGAGGGAAGACATTGTCTCCATCGTCAAGCACATCATCCTGGTCAACAACAACCTGGACTCCGGGGATGACATCGATCACCTCGGCAACCGCCGTGTCAGGACCGTCGGAGAACTGGTACAGACCCAGTTCCGCATCGGTTTCCTGCGGCTGGAACAGGTCGTCCGGGAGCGCATGAGCATCATCGGCATGGAGCAGGTAACGCCCTCCGCGCTGGTGAACATCCGTCCCATCGTGGCGGCTGTCCGTGAGTTCTTCGGCGGCTCGCAGCTTTCCCAGTTCATGGACCAGACCAACCCGCTGGCGGAACTGACCCACAAGCGGCGTCTCTCGGCCATGGGTCCCGGCGGCCTCTCCCGTGAACGCGCCGGTTTTGAAGTCCGTGACGTCCACTTCTCCCACTACGGCCGCATCTGCCCCATCGAGACGCCGGAAGGCCCGAACATCGGCCTTATCGGTTCGCTGGCCACCTACAGTGTCATCAATGAGTACGGGTTCATTGAAACACCGTACCGTAAAGTGAAGTCCGTTATAAGTTCGCATGATGAGAAAATCATCGGACGAACTTCGACCGAAGCTATCGTCAACGATAACGGCACGACCATCGTCCGTGAAGGCGGCGCCATCTCCGCCCAGGCGGCGGCCCAACTTGTCAAGATGGCGCAACGGGAACTAAAGGTCGCTCCGTACGTCTCCGATGAGATCACCTACATGCCGGCGGACGAGGAAGACAAGTATATCATCGCTCAGGCGAACGCCCCGCTCGACGAGAACAACCAGTTCCAGGGCAACCGTATCGAGGCCAGGCTCTCGGACGGCTACGTCTTCGAAACGCCGGAGAACATCCAGTTTATGGACGTATCGCCCAAGCAGGTGGTCAGCGTGGCCACCGCGCTCACACCCTTCCTGGAGCACAACGACGCCAACCGCGCCCTCATGGGAGCGAACATGCAGCGCCAGGCCGTTCCCCTGCTGCGCCCCCAGGCGCCGCTGGTAGCCACCGGCATGGAGATAGAGGCCGCGCGGCACAGCCGCCAGGTACTCTTCGCCCGCAACGCCGGCACCGTGACCAGCATCGCCGGTGCGATAGACGACAAACTTAACACTAAATACCGCATCATCATCACCCGGGATGATGGCACGGAAGATGTGTACGACCTCCAGAAGTTCGTGCGCACCAATCAGGGCACCTGCATCAACCAGCGGCCGCTCGTCAGTAAGGGCGATGTGATTGAAAAAGGCCAGATCCTGGCGGACAGTTCCGCGACGGAGAACGGGGAACTTGCCCTCGGACAGAACGTGACCGTTGCCTTCATGAGCTGGGAAGGCTACAACTTTGAAGACGCCATCATCCTCAGCAGCCGGATGGTCGAAGACGATTACTTCACCTCCATCCACATCAACAAGCATGAAGTCGAGGCCCGCGATACCAAGCTCGGGCCCGAAGAAATAACACGGGACATCCCGAACGTCGGCGAGGAGAGCCTCCGCGAACTCGATGAGAACGGCATTATCCGCATCGGCGCGGAAGTCCGGCCGGATGATACCCTGGTGGGCAAGATCACCCCCAAGGGCGAGACCGAACTCTCCGCCGAGGAGAAGCTACTCCGCGCTATATTCGGTGAAAAGGCCCGAGAAGTCAAGGACACCTCGCTCCGCGTGCCGCACGGCGAGTGGGGCAAGGTTATCAACGTCAAAGTCTATAACCGTAAAGACAGCAAGAACGGCGGCGACGACCTGCCCGCCGGCGTCAACCAGTGGGTGCAGGTCTGGATTGCCCAGAAACGCCGCGTCTCGGTAGGCGATAAGCTCGCCGGGCGCCACGGTAATAAAGGCGTCATCGCGCACATCGCCCCCAAGGAAGATATGCCCTTCCTGCCGGACGGCACTCCGGTCGATATCATTCTCGACCCCATCGGCGTGCCTTCCCGTATGAACCTCGGCCAGGTGCTGGAAACACACCTCGGCTGGGCGGCGCAGGTACTCGGCTTCCGGGCGGCCACACCGGTCTTCGACGGCGCGGATGATACCTCCATCGAGGACGCCCTCTGCCGAAGCTGGATCGTCGTCCAGTCCGGCGCCTGGGACCCGACCCCCGGCAAAGCCAAGGCACAGTACGACAGGACTAAGGCCGAAGCCTGGATCAACGAACACGGCTACGACGGCGCGGTGGTCTTCGATGAGAAACTGCGCGGCCGGGCGCGTGATATCGGCCTGCGGCTCTGGCTCGAAACTCTGGACATCCCGGCCAAAGACCTGACGCCGGATGAACTGGACAGCGCCGTCGAACAGATCAACCGTGACGGGCAGTTCGCACCGCCAACCTACGGCAAATTGCCTCTGACCGACGGCCGTACCGGCGAACCGTTCGACCAGCCGGTAACGGTCGGCAATATCTATATGCTGAAACTCATCCACCTGGTGGAAGATAAAGTACACGCCCGCTCCACCGGCCCGTATTCCCTGATCACGCAGCAGCCGCTCGGCGGTAAAGCCCAGTTCGGCGGCCAGCGCTTCGGTGAAATGGAAGTCTGGGCGCTTGAAGCGTATGGCGCGGCCCATAACCTCCAGGAGATGCTGACCATCAAGTCCGATGATGTCACCGGGCGCGCCAAGGCATACGAGTCCATTATCAAGGGCGATGACATCCTCCAGCCCGGCGTTCCGGAGTCCTTCAAGGTACTCGTCAAGGAACTCCAGAGCCTCGGCCTGGCGCTCGAGGTCATCAACGAGGAAGAAGCCCGCATTGCTTCCGGCGAGGAAGCAGCGGATGAAGAATACGCGGTGGAAGGCGCCGCGCGTCCGGAAACCCCTGCCGCGGAAGCGCTGCTCGGGCCGCTCGACCTCAGCGGGGACGGTAACGAACCGGTCTCCCGTGAAGAGGAAGACGCCGCCGCCCGAATGGCCCGGGAATTGATGGCCGATGATAACCGGCCGAACGCGGAAGCAGAGGCCGAACCCCCGGCTGAAGCGCCCGAAGCTACACAGGAAACTGAAGAAGAGTAGAGAACCACGCTTGAGAGAGGTTGACAAAGATGTTCGAGATTAATGATTTCGATGCCGTCCGTATCTCCCTGGCTTCGCCGGAACAGATACGGAGCTGGTCGTACGGTGAGGTCACCAAGCCGGAAACGATCAACTACCGCACCCTGAAGCCGGAGCGGGACGGCCTGTTCTGCGAGAGGATTTTTGGTCCCACCAAGGACTTCGAATGCTATTGCGGAAAATACAAAAGAATACGCTACAAGGGCGTCATCTGCGATAAGTGCGGCGTCGAAGTGGCGCGCGCCAAGGTACGCCGTGAGCGCATGGGCCACATCGAACTGGCCTGCCCGGTAAGCCATATCTGGTTTGCCAAGGGCATCCCCAGCCGTCTCGGCCTGCTCCTCGACCTTTCACCGCGCAGCCTCGAACACGTCCTCTATTTTTCCCAGTATATCGTTACCCGCGTGGATGATAAAGCCAGGGAACAGCTTACCGGCCAGATGGAAATGGACGCCATGGGACGCATAGAAGAAGCCCAGCGGAACATGGAATCCAAAGTCGAGCAAATGACGCAGGAAGGCGCTCCAGTCGAAGAGATCAACCGCCTTCGCGGCGCTTTCGTCGATGAAAAATCCAAGATAGAAGAAGAACTGGCCCAGGACCTGGAAGTCCTGCGCACATTGACCCCCAAGGAACTCCTCACTGAGAACCAGTACCATGACTACAAGGCCAAGTACGGGGACATCTTCGAGGCCGGCATGGGCGCCGAGGCCATCCTGCATCTGCTCAAGGCCCTCAACCTCGATGCCATCCGTAATAACCTCCTGCTGGAAACTCAGTCATCCTCCGGCCAGCGCCGAAAGAAGGCCAGCAAACAGCTCCGCGTCGTCGAGGCGTTCCGCTACAGCGGCAACAAGCCGGAATGGATGATCCTTACCGTCCTGCCGGTGCTCCCACCCGATCTTCGCCCGATGGTCCAGCTCGATGGCGGCCGGTTCGCCACAAGCGACCTCAACGACCTCTACCGCCGTGTCATCAACCGGAACAACCGTCTGCGCCACCTCATCGACATCGGTGCGCCGGAGATCATCGTCCGGAATGAAAAGCGCATGCTCCAGGAAGCTGTCGATTCACTCATCGATAACGGCCGCCGCGGACGCGCCATTTCCATCAGCGGCAACCACAAATTGAAATCTCTCTCCGATATGCTCCGTGGTAAACAGGGACGCTTCCGCCAGAACCTGCTCGGTAAACGTGTAGACTACAGCGGCCGCTCCGTCATCGTCTGCGGGCCTGAGTTGAAACTATCACAGTGCGGTCTGCCCCGCCGCATGGCGCTGGAACTGTTCAAACCGTTCGTCATGCGCCGTCTTGTCGCCCAGGGGCTCGCGCCTAACATCAAGAGCGCTCGCCGTCTCGTGGAACGCGCCAAGGCGGAAGTCTTCGATATCCTGGAAGATGTCATCAAGGAGCGCCCCGTCCTCCTCAACCGCGCGCCTACCCTGCACCGCCTCTCCATCCAGGCGTTCGAGCCGGTGCTCATCGATGGCAGCGCCATCCAGCTTCACCCGCTCGTCTGCTCGGCGTTCAATGCTGACTTTGATGGAGACCAGATGGCCGTCCATGTACCGCTGTCCCGCGCCGCCGTCAAGGAAGCCCGGGACATGATGCTGAGCCATCATAACCTGCTGCTCCCGTCCAGCGGCGAACCGACCGTTGCGCCAACCCTGGACATGGTACTCGGGTGCTACTACCTGACCACAATCCGTGAAAAGAACCGCAACCCGGAGAAGGTGTACGGCAGCTTCGAGGAAGCCAAGCTGGCCTACGAATTTAAGATCATCGGGCTGCGGGAAGAAATAACCGTACGCAACAAGGAAACCGGAGAACGGCTGCAGACCACCGTGGGCCGCATCATCTTCAATGAAGTGCTGCCCAGGGAACTCGGTTTCCAGAACCGCGTCTTCGATAAGGGCGCTCTCAAAGGACTCGCCACCTCCTGCAGCAAGATTTTACCGGATGAGGAAACCGGCGAAGTTCTCAATGAGATCAAGCGGCTCGGGTTCATTTATGCCTCCAAGTCCGGCACGACCATCTCCGTGAAGGACGTGGAAGTACCCGCCGCCAAACCGAAGCTCCTGGCGGAAGCCGAAGCGCGGATCGCCACCATCGAGAACCAGTACC
>CAZQQL010000145.1:0-5536 GCA_964595455.1 uncultured Dehalococcoidaceae bacterium | reverse complement strand
CATCAACGGGCATGTCCACCTGGAAAGCTCGATGCTGGATGTGGGGCAATACGCCCGGGCGCTGGCGCCGCACGGGACCTCGGCCATCGTTACCGACCTCCATGAGATCGCCAACGTCTGCGGCCTGGAGGGCATTCAGTACGTGCTGGAGCAGGCCCGGCGGCTGCCGTTCGACCTTTTCCTGATGGCCCCTTCCTGCGTACCGGCCACGCACCTGGAAACATCAGGCGCGGTACTCGGGCCGGAGGAAGTGAAGAAGATACTCCGGTTGCGGGAGTGCATCGGCCTGGGCGAAGTGATGAACTATCCCGGCGTGCTCTTCGGAGATGAGGGCGTCCTCGCCAAGATAGCCGCCGTGAAGAGCGGCCTGCGGGACGGGCATTCTCCGGGCGTCAGCGGGCATGACCTCAACGCCTACATCGGGACCGGCATCCGGTCCGATCATGAATCGGTAACGCTGGAAGAAGCCGGTGAGAAGCTGGCGCGCGGCATGTACGTGATGATCCGGGAAGGCTCAACCGAAAAGAACCTGGAAGCGCTGCTGCCGCTCGTGACGGACAGGACCTATAAACGCTGCCTGTTCGTGGTGGACGACCGCCACGCCGAAGACATCCTCCATGACGGGGACATCGACGCCGTGGTGCGCAAAGCCATCCGGCTGGGACTGGAACCGGTCCGGGCCATCCAGCTTGCCACCATCAACGCGGCGGACTATTTCCGGCTGGAAGGATTCGGCGCCGTTGCGCCCGGATACTACGCCAATTTCGTTATCCTGGACGAACTCAAGGCCTTCAGCATCTCGCGCGTCTATCATCGAGGCAAACTCGTCGCGGAGGACGGCACAGCGCTGTTCCCACTGCCGGGAAAATCCAGTGATGCCTTGCGGCATACCGTAAACGTCAAACCATTCACGAAAGAAGCGCTGAAGCTCAAAGCAACGGGCGCGACCATGCCGGTCATCGAGCTTGTGCCCGGCCAGATCGTAACCCGCCGGAAGGACCTGCCGGTGACCGCCAGTGACGGCTTCGTGATGCCGGATACCAGCCGGGACATCCTGAAGGCGGTCGTCGTGGAGCGGCACCATGCCACGGGCAATATCGGCATCGGGCTAGCGACAGGATTCGGCCTGAAGAAGGGCGCCCTGGCCTCGTCGACGGCGCATGATTCGCACAACATCGTAGCGGTCGGGGACTCGGATGAAGATATTTTCGCCGCCGTCCAGGAGATAATCCGAATGCAGGGCGGACTGGCCGTCGCCAGCGGCGGAAAAATAATCGAAAGCCTGGCCACACCCATCGCCGGCCTGCTGTCCGATAGCCCGCTGGAAGACGTCGTGGCCGGGCTGGAGCGGCTGGAACAGGCGGCACGCAGCCTCGGGGTAATACTGCCGTCGCCCTTTGCCGCGCTATCTTTCATGGCGCTGCCGGTCATCCCGGAACTGAGATTGACCGACCTCGGGCTGGTGGACGTTGTCGGCTTCAAACTGCTACAATAAAGGCACTTCAGGACTTCAGTACGGAGGACCGGCCCATGCGCCACTCGACCATCGATCCTGTCTTCGAGAACCGGTACGACGCCGGCAAGAGGCTCGCGGAAAAGCTGTGGGAATACGCGGGCAAATCGGTCGTGGTGCTCGGTATCCCCAACGGCGGTGTGGCCGTGGGGTTGAACGTAGCGCTGGCCCTCAAGGCGGAACTGGACATCGTCGTCTCCCGCAAGCTGCCCCTGCCGCTCAGCCCGGAAGGGGGCTTCGGGTCGATTACCGATGACGGCACGATGATCCTGAACCAGGCGCTGGTCAAAAAACTGGGCCTGACACGGGAGCAGATAGACGCCCAGGTCCTGCAGGTCCGGCAGGACATCCGCTCCCGCAGCCTCCTCTACCGTAAGGACAAGCGGCCGCTCATCGTTTCCGGGAAGACGGTGATCGTGGTGGATGACGGGCTGGCTTCCGGCTACACGATGCGGGCCGCCGTGGAATCACTGCGATTCAGGAAGCCCCAGACAATCGTCGCGGCGGCGCCGGTGGGTTCGGAGAAGGTCGTGGGAGAGCTGGCGGCCGTGGCGGACCGCGTGGTGACCTGCGCCATGAACCCGGACCCGACCACCTACTCGATTTCCGACTACTACAAGTACTGGGCTGACATCACCGACGACGAGGTCATCCAGTGCCTCAAGGAATGGCGGATGCGGCGGTACCAGGGCACGCTGGAAGTGCCGGAGCGGAAACCGCAGAGTTAATCTCCCCAAATGACCAAACAGGGGAATGACCTCACGCCAACATTCCCCCTCTCCGCCGGCGGCGAGGGGGAGATGGAAAGACGCAAGCTAACCGTGCGACCTCACCCTTCACTTCCCTCTCCGTTTACAGAGAGGGAACGATAGTCTGTGCAAATGCGGGAGCCGGCTGGAAATGCAGCATAGATCTGCCTTCAGTGCTGGATTCCAGCCTGAAGCTGGAATGACGGGAGCACGGGCCGCGGGCAGGGACGCCCGCGCTACCTAATTGCATTAGGCGGTTACTGTAATCAGACGAGGGACATGCCGCCGTCGACGCCGAGCACCTGCCCGGTGATGTAGCGGGCTTCATCCGAGACAAGGAAGGCGACCGCTTCCGCGACATCCCGCGGGGTCCCCAGGCTCTTGAGCGGTATCTTGTCCGTGAAAGACAGGCGGCTTTTCTCGTCGAGGGCTTCCGTCATCTTCGTCTCGATGTAGCCGGGCGCGATGGCGTTGGCGGTGATGCCGCGGGAGCCGACTTCCTTGGCGATAGACTTGGTCAGGCCGATGATGCCGGCCTTGGCCGCCGAGTAGTTGGCCTGCCCGGCGTTGCCCATGAGGCCGACCACGCTGGCAATGCTGACGATCTTGCCGTATTTCTGCTTGACCATGTACTTGAGGGCGGCGCGGGTGCAGAGAAAGGCGCTCTTGAGGTCGATGTTGATGACGGTGTCCCACTGCTCGTCGGTCATGCGCATGGTAAGGGCGTCACGGGTGACGCCGGCGTTATTGACGAGGATATCGACGCGGCCTGATTCTTTAGCGGCGGTATCGATGAGCCGGTTGACGTCTTCAGCGGAGCTTACGTCCGCCGTGACGGCGAAGGCCTTAACGCCCAGCGCCCTGACTTCCGCGGCGGTCTCTTCAAGGGTCGCAGCGGCGGCCTGTATGTCATTGAGAACAATGTTCGCGCCCGATTCGGCGAGTCTCAGGGCAATGGCTTTACCGATGCCTCGTGCGGAACCGGTGATAACGGCTGTTTTGCCGGAGAAGTCCATGGATAAACCCCTTTCAGATCGTTGGTGTTATTGGCAATCCCGTTGATTATACAACGAATCGTGATGGTTTCTCATGTCCGGGGCGGCGAGTTCCCCTGCATAGAAGGTGGTGGGTGACGCTGCGCGTCACCCACCCTACGGCTTCGAATGCCCTCAGGAACAAATCTCCCTTGATCCCTCCTAAAGGAGGGACAATCCATGGAGCATGTTTTGAACTGCGGTTATGGGCACAACCAGATTCTCACGTTCGTCTGGTCAAATCTCCCTTGGTCCCTCTTTACGAACGAGGGACAATCCATCGGGCGTGCCAGTTTACTCACGGCTAACTCGTTGTCCCTCGTCTCCATTTCATCAAGGGGCTCGAAGAGATTGATTACAACGCCTCGATGCTGGCCAGGTCGTTAAGATTGACGGTCTTGAGGTCTTTATCGATGCGCCCGACGAGGCCGGTCAGTACCTTGCCGGGGCCGATCTCGATGACCGTATCGACGCCCTGGGCGGCCATATATTCCACGCTCCGTTGCCACTGCACGGGACTGGTAAGCTGATCGAGCAGTTCTTTTTTCACAGCGGGACCGTCCGTTAATGGCGCGCCGGTGCAGTTGGCGACGACAGGAACGGAGGGGTCTTTGAACGAGGTGGCTTCCAGATACTGTTTCATACCTTCCACGGCGGGTTTCATGAGCGGTGAATGGAACGCGCCGCTGACCTGGAGCGGGACCACCCTCTTGGCGCCGGCTTCATTGGCGAGGCCAGAGGCTTTCGTGATGGCCGTTACCTCCCCGCTGATGACAATCTGTCCGGGGGAATTGACGTTGGCCATGACGACGCCGGCGGCCTGGCAGACTTCCGCGAGCTTCTTTTCATCCAGGCCGAGGACGGCGGCCATGGCGCCGGGTACCACCTGTCCTGCTTCGTGCATGAGGCGGCCCCTTTCACGAGCGAGCTTGACAGCGGTGGGAAAATCGAAAACCCCGGCGACGGCCAGGGCGGTGTACTCCCCGAGGCTGTGCCCGGCCAGGAAGGCGGCTGCGGGCAGCCTGTCAGATGCCAAGGCGCGGGCAGCTTCCAGGCAGGCGAAAGCGGCGGTCACGAGGGCGGGTTGAGCGTTGATGGTCTGACGGAGGTCGTCTTCCGGCCCGTTGAAGATGAGGCCGGTCAAAGAGAATCCGAGGGCTTTATCGGCGGCTTCGAACACAGCCCTGGCGGCGGGCACGCTGTCATAGAGGTCGCGCCCCATCCCGACGGTCTGCGAACCCTGTCCGGGGAACACCCAGGCAGCTTTCGTCATGGTCCTTGTTCCTCCCTGATTGCTGTTTTTGGATAAACGGAGGCCCCATACGAACGATTACGGGAGAGGCGGGATTCGCTGAGGCCGTTATAAAAGCCGGGTCAGGCCGAGGCTTTTTTCTTCGTTTCTACGTTTACCACCTGGCGCCCGTTGTAGGTGCCGCAGACGGGGCAAGCATGATGGGGCATCTTGGGGCTGTGGCACTGGGGGCATTCCATCAACTGGGTGGGTTTGACAGCGGTATGGCTCAGCCGGTTGGCGGCACGTGATTTGCTTTTCTTACGTTTTGGTAGAGCGCCCATGTATATTCTCCGTTTCTCTTTCCCCGGTTTCGATTTTACCGGGTCTTATTTCAGTTGGTCCAGGGCCGACCATCGGGGATCGGCGCCCTCCTCCGGGCAATCGCACGGACCCTCGTTCAGGTTCTTGCCGCACTTCGGGCAGAGGCCGGCGCAGTCATCCCGGCACAGCGCCTTGTACGGCACCGCCATCAGGGCGTACTGCCGGACCGCTTCCGTGACATCCAGGATGTGGCGGGCGTTAATGGTAAACGCACCCGGGTCTTCCGGACGGTCCAGCGCCACACCGGTCGTAACATCGACCGTCTGGATGAACTCCTCTTCAAACTCGACGTGGAGCGGCTGGTCGAAGTGTTCCAGGCACCGGTTGCAGGCTTGTTCCACCATGGTTTCAAGCTTGCACCGGGTCAATACGCCCTGCCGGGTACGGAGCAGATGACAGTCACCGGATACCTGGTGGAGTTCCCCGTCATTAACAATATCAGCCGCCTCGTCTATCCGGTAGTCACGGACGGAGCCAATCGGCTCCTGAAGCAGCTGAGACACGTTGATCTGCATTCCCCGCACCTCCACGTCTATACATTATAGGGGAAAAAAGGTCACGCTGACAAGACGGTGTACTGGTTCATATGATTAGTGACACCTTACTCCTTTTGATTTTTGCAGGT
>CAZQQL010000144.1:0-5546 GCA_964595455.1 uncultured Dehalococcoidaceae bacterium | reverse complement strand
CGGGGTGGAGACGCGCGCAGACAGATGGATATTCACAAAGGATTTTTAAGTCCGGAAAGGCTACAATACACAAACACTTGGGGCATTATTACAAATAATTATGGTAACATTAAACGAGCAAGTATGTCAAGTAGGGAATGGGCTTGCTGCTGCAATTATTTTCAGGCTGGGTCCCCACGCAGTCTAGACAGAATAGACCGGGCTCCTGTTATACTGGTAGAGCGGATGAGTTTCAGGAAATTTACTATACTGCGCGGCCTTATCGCGGTTACAACGACCGCTATCGAGGAGACCTCAATCTGGGCCATCTGGCGGTTTCTGCTGCCGGACCTGGGCATCGAATTACCGTTGTGGGTGCTGGTCCTTGCCATGTCACTCTGGCTGGTTTTCAGCATCTGGCTGTTCACCTTTACCACGTTCTTTCTCAAGAAACAGAAGTCCCAGGGGCCGCCGTCCATGATTGGGATGAAAGGCAAGGCCGCCGGATCGTTGGCCCCCTCCGGCATGGTGCGTATAAAGGGGGAACTCTGGAGCGCACAAGCCGTGGACGGTAACATCACTGCCGGTGAGGAAATACGGGTCGTCGGGCAGGACCGCATGAATCTCCAGGTCGTCAGGCTCGAAACCGGCAACTAGACGTTGAACAGGAAGTTCAGGATGTCCCCGTCCTTGACGATGTACTCTTTGCCTTCCAGCCGTACCAGGCCGCGTTTTTTCGCCTCCGCCATGCTGCCGCTGGTGATGAGATCGTCGTAGGCGACCATCTCCGCGCGGATGAATCCTTTCTCGATGTCCGAATGGATCTTGCCGGCCGCTTTGACCGCGGGGGTGTTCCGCTTGATGGGCCAGGCGCGGCATTCGTCCGGCCCCACGGTGAAGAAGGAGGTCATGTCGGATAGCTCGTACGAAAGGCGGATGGCCCGGGCCAGGCCGGACTCTTTCAGACCGTAGTCCTCCCGGAAGACTTTCGCCTCCTCTTCGTCCATGCTCGCCAGTTCCGCTTCCAGCTTGCCGCAGATGGCGGCTACCCGGCAATTGCCGGATGAGCAGGCGCTGCGGTACTCTTCTTCCAGTTTCCCGGCTTCCGGTAACTGGTCTTCCCCGATGTCCAGGACGATAAGCAACGGTTTGGCCGAGATGAATTGAAAATTGGCGAAGATCTTTGCCTCGGCGGCATCCGGTGTCATGTCCCGCAGGGGTTTTTCCGCTTCCAGCAGGGATTTCAGTTTATGCATCGTTTCCTGCTCCCGCAGGATGGGCGGTCGGTCCGCCGGCTTGGAAGCCTTGAGAGAGCCTTCGATCCTCTCCAGCCGGCGTTCGATGATGGCCAGGTCCGAAAAGGCCAGTTCCATCTCCAGCGTGGCGATGTCCCGCAGGATGTCCACGCTGCCTTCCGGGTGGGGAATGCTGGCGTCATTGAAGGCCCTCACGACGCCGACCAGGGTCTCCACGTTGTTGAGTTGGGTGAGGATTTCCCCGGAGAAGCCTTTGATCTCCTTGCCGCCCTTGACGCCCGCACCGATGTCTACGAATTTGACCTCGATGGGGACCTTCTTCTTAGGGTTGAACATATCCGTCAGGATATCCAGTCGCTTATCCGGCACCTTGACAATGCCGATATTGGCCGCCTGCGGGTCGTGCCGGGAAGGTTCGGTCGTGCCGCCGGTGAAGGCGTTGAAAACCGTGGTCTTGCCGCTCTGCGGCAATCCGATGATACCGATATCGATGCTCATGATTGACAGTGGGGGTTATTGAGGACTTTTCTTGATAATGTCCCGCGCCTTTTTCAGGGCGAAATCGCGCTGTTCCTTGTTCAGGCGGTCATTGGCGGCAAGATTGAGCAGCACGAGCAGGGCTTCATGCGTGCCCAGGTCGCCGAGTTGGCTGACGGCCTGGTCCCGCATCTTGCTGGAGAGCTGCATGTCCGTGGCGATACGGGCCAGTTTTTTCAGTTCTTCCGTGACATTGGATTCTTCATATTCAGAAACCATGACGCCCCCCGAAAAAAGTAAGCGGTATGATGCACGCGGATATACCATTCGGATTATCCCTTGAAACGGTCAGAATGTCAACTTGAAGAAAAGCGTTGAAACAAATCTGGGATAGTTGTACCACAGATACAAGCCTGCACTCATGACTCCAGACCGGTGCAAGGTTAAACTAAAGCGGAAATCCGTCTTGTACCGGTGGTATACATTCAGGAGCAAGGAGTCTGTCATGGGGTTGTCCAAACGTTTTTTGTGGAGCAGGGTTTGCACGGTCATCGTTCTCACTATCATGGTGTCGATGATTTCTATTTTGCCTGTGCGTGAAGTTGGTGCTGGAACGATCGACGGCGATTTTACCGCCCTCACGAACTGCCCCATGAACCTGACCTGTTTCGCGGTCGATCCAACCACGGGGTACATGTATGGTCAGGGGGACCAGAACAGTGCTAATTATTACCGGTACGATCCTGTTGGAAATTCGTGGACACAGATGACGAGTTGTTCCGAGAATTCCGGCAACAACGGCGGCGCCATTTATATGAACGGAAAGATCTATAATACGTATTGTACCAAGACGAAGGTTCTCGTGTATGACATTGCCGGGGACAGCTGGTCTACCATCGAGGGCGGGTTGAATACAGGAAACATCGCTTCTGACGGGACCGACATCTATATTCTTGCTAATAACAACTTCAAAAAATATGATATCAGCGAGAGTACATGGGTGCCCCTGGCAGCCACTCCATGCCAACCCTGGGGCGGTCTCCAGTACCACAACGGTTATTTCTACAGCCATGAAGGTAACGGTACGACGCCGTTCAAGCGCTATTGTGTCGCTACAAATACGTGGGAAGCCCTGGACCCGGTTCCCGGAAACGCGGTGCTGGGTTCTGCTATATTCGATGCGTATTACTATTGTTTCGGCAGTTATGGCGGCACCAACCTGTACTCGTACGACCTCGGTGCCGGGGAGTGGAACAATAATCTAACCCTTCCCTTTTCTATCAATGATTCATCCATCATCGTCTATAACAATTCCCTGTACATGGTCCAGGGTGAAGCCGGGGTAGGTTTTACCAGGTTCACTCCCAGTAACCCGATCCTTACCGGCATCGAAGGCAGCGGCATCAGCTACCACATCGGAGACGGGGCCATATCAGTGACCTCCACGCTGACGGGCTCAGACAATGACGATGTCAACTTCGAGAGCGCTATTGTTACCATTACCGGCAACTTTGAAACAGGGAAGGATACCCTGGTTTTCATCAACCAAAACGGGATAAGCGGAATCTGGGACGAGGAAACTGGAATCCTGAGCCTGACCGGTACCGCCAGCATAGAGAACTACATGACGGCGTTGCGTAGCGTCACCTACCGAAACGACAGCATCGATTCTGCTGCAACCACCCGTACCATCGAGTTCCAGGTGAACGATGGAGACCAAAATTCCAATGTACAATCCCGCGCTATCACTATCGTCAAGGCGGAGATGGCCGTGAACGGCAATTCCGTTGAAATCGCCGATGGCGATCCAACACCTGCTACTGAAGACCATACGGATTTCGGTAATACTGACTTTTCGGCCAACATCACACGGACATTCACGATTAGTAATCCTGGGAATGAGAACCTGATACTCAGCGGCGACCCGAAAGTAGAGCTTGCTGGAGATGATGCGGCGGATTTTACGGTCACGTCTCAACCCGGTTCTCCGGTGGCGCCGGGCGGGAACACCACGTTCCAGGTCAAGTACCACCCTTCGTCACGCGGAGTGGATAACGCAATAATTTCGATAACCAATAATGACGATGACGAAAATCCATATACGTTCGCGGTCCGGGGATCGTATATCACGGAACTGACGGTGACCGGTGTGGCCGCTGTAAACAAGGTCTATGACGGGACTACCAACGCTACCCTGGATACCGGCCAAGCCACACTGGTTGGTGTGGTGGGTGAGGACATCGTTACGCTGGATGCGTCTTCCGTTGCCGGGGTTTTCGATACCGCGACCGTCCAGAACGGGAAGACGGTGACGGTGTCCGGGCTGGCCCTGGCCGGAGCGGACGCTGGTAATTACACCCTGACGCAACCCTCGGCCACAGCGAACATCACTCCGAAATCGTTGACGGTAACCGGCATCACCGCGCAGAACAAGCTATGCGACGGGACGACGACGGCCACCATCGATACCACCGGCGCGACCCTGGTCGGTGTTGTGTTCGGTGATAATGTGACCCTGGATGTCTCCGGGGCTGCGGGAACGTTCGCGGATGCCAACCCGGGGTCTAACAAGACCGTGCAGATTAGCGGTCTTACCATCAGCGGCTCAGACACGGGTTGTTATACCCTGACCCAGCCGGTAACGACGGCCAGCATCATTCCTGTGTATTCGGGACCCTCCGGGGTCCGCCCCGAACCTGAACCTGACCCCGAGCCTGAACCTGAGCCTGAACCTGAACCTCAACCGCAAACAGAACCGGGAGAACGAACCATCGCGGTGGTGGATACCGGTTCGGAACCCGTGGCCACCGATGCCAGCGGCAACCCGTTAAACGTAAACGGGGACCTGATTACGGTCAGTGAAGGTGAGGAAACAACCCTCAGGGTCAACATCCCGGTGGTACTCGGTGAAGGCGAAACGCTCGGGTCGTTCACCGATGCCGCCGGCTTGATCTTTGAGAACAACCGCCTCATCATCCCAGCCTCATCAGCCGCAGCCGGGGCTAACAGCCTGCTGCGCATCGAAGACGGGAGCGGTGACCTGGGCACGTTCATCATCATCGAGACCGGTGACGCCACCGGTACCGGTGACCGGGTGACCGCGGAAGTCCTGGCGATACACTCCGGGGCAGGCATGAGCGAAAAAGACCTCACGGCCGAAAACCCCGCGCTCGGGGAAGTGGCGAGCGGTGTGTCTCTCGACCTCAATACGCTGCCCAGTGGCGCAACAGTGACCATCACGACATCATTGACGGCTGACCCTGAAGCGGACAGCGCCTTCCAGCTTACGGCTCTCAATCAGGGCGTCGGCGGCATGTCCGTGGCTTACACCATCAACGTTGAAAAGACGAACCTCCGCAACGGACAGGATGTCGCCGCGGCCACGGTGACCATGGTGGTGGGGCCGGAATGGGTGGAAGTCAACGGTGGCACGGAAGCGGTACGGATAATGCGGTATGATAACGAGACCGGTACCTGCGAAGTACTGGAGACGCACTTTACCGGCTATGACGACGCAGGACGCGCCGTGTTCGAGGCAGTATCCCCGCACGGGCTTTCGGTCTTCGCACTTACCGGACAGGTCGTGGTTATTGAGCAAACCCCCACGCCGGCATCGATAACTGAGTCGAATCCTGCTGTACTCGCCCCGAAGACGACCGAAAGCACGTTCCAGCCGGAAAACATCAGAGAAGCCAAGACCGGTTTCCCCTGGTGGATCATCGCTATGATCGCAGCCGCGACAATCATGTCTTCCACATTGGTGATCGCCTGGAAACGCCGGAGGGACTAGCGCACGCACTACTTTTACAGGCAGGCACACATGACATAATGCTG
>CAZQQL010000143.1:0-5699 GCA_964595455.1 uncultured Dehalococcoidaceae bacterium | reverse complement strand
ATGAAGCCCGCCAGGTCGTAATCGTCCCCGCTGTAGACATCTGAAAGCTCGGCGGTCTCCCCGCCGATAAGCACGCAGCCGGCTTTCTTGCAGGCGACGGCGCAACCGGACACCAGGCCTTCCACCCGCTCCGGGACCAGCTTGCCGATGCCGATGTAGTCGAGGAAGAAAATGGGTTTGGCCCCGCAGGTGAAGATGTCGTTGATGCAGTGGTTGACGATGTCGATGCCGACGGTATCGTAAATGCCCAGGGCGATAGCGATCTTGGTCTTGGTGCCCACGGAATCCGTGCTGGAAACAAGCAGCGGTTCCCGGTAGCCCTTGAACTCGAACATGCCGTTGAAGAAACCGGCTTCACTGACGACGAACTGATTGAATGTTGATTTGGCTAACTTACCCACGATACGGTTGGAGCGGTTCTTTTCACTGATATCCACTCCGGCGCGGGCATAGGCGTCTTTCACGGCGTTATCTCCTTGAGGGTCTGCCTTACACCTAAGATTACCAGAAAGGGGGTCAGACTGTAAAACGGCTGTATATTTTCCGGTTGTTCAACTCTATGTCAGACCCCGTTAAAGCCGTTCCGATGTGTTGACTTGCCGGAACGTTGTGATAGTATGTACCGGAGAGGATTCAGGTCATGCCGGAACACTATTTCGGCCGGGAAATTGACGTCGTTACCGGCGGCGAGATCAGGACGCCGCTCGCCTTCACGCTGGACGGGTACGAGTACACCATCGCGGAAGTGCTGGAGGTCTGGCAGGATGCCGGATTCGGGCACAGTGAAACGAGCCGTACCTGGCGTACCCGGCACCACCGCAGCTATTTCCGGGTGAAAACGACGGAAGGTGAGATCTACGAGATGTACTTCGACCGCGGTACCAATCTGAAGCACCCCGAGTTCCGGAAATGGTTCCTGACGCAGCGGCTCGAGCCCTGATTCAGCGTTCGGCGTTGCAGTATTCGCCGTTTTAGCTTAAAATGGATGATGTCCCCCGAGGCGACGTGGCCAAGTGGTTAAGGCGGGGGTCTGCAAAACCCCTATTCGGCGGTTCGAATCCGCCCGTCGCCTCCAAACCTCACTCCGACCTACCAGCAGATACCCTCGTAGTAATCGCACGTCTGCCGTGCCTGGAGCGGGTCCAGCGCTCTCCGCCCGTCGAAGACCGTTTTTCCGGCGTAAAGACGCGCATCCCTGAATTCTTCCCACTCGGTCGTGATGATCACGCCGTCACTACCAGCAATAGCTTCTTGTGTACTGCCGCACCAGGTGATTGTCCCGGAACCTTCGGAACATGCGCTCTCTTTTACAAGAGGATCGTAAACTCGCACCGAGGCGCCATCCTGCAGCAGGCTCGCGATGACGGACAGGGCGGGCGCCTGGCGGATATCATCGGTCCCGGGTTTAAACGCGATGCCGAGGACGGCCAGCGTCTTTCCCTTCAAGTCACCCAATCTGCTGCGGACCAGTTCCATGAAATAGAGCGCCTGCTTCGTATTGGTTTCGAAAACGGCGCGGAGCAGTGACGGCCGATACCCCAGGTCTTCCGCCCGGTGAATCAAGGCCTGGAGGTCTTTCGGGAGGCAGGAACCCCCGAACCCGATCCCGGCGTTGAGGAACCGCCGCCCGATGCGGGGATCGAGGCCGATGGCATCGGCGACTTCATAAGCATCCACGCCGGCTTTTTTGCAGATATTGCCGATTTCATTGATGAACGATATCTTGGCGGCCAGGAATGAGTTGCTGGCGTACTTGATCATCTCCGCGGTTGCCGGGGTGGTCCGGATCACCGGAGCTTCACAGCCGGTAAATAATTGTTCGAGGGCGTCACCGGCAGCGCGGTCATATTCACCGATAATGATTTTATCCGGTTCCCGGAAGCTCTTCAGCGCTTTGCCCTCCTGGAGGAACTCCGGGTTAGCGGCGAGGGAAAAACCGCTCCCGGCTTTTTTCCCGGAACTGCTTTCCAGGACAGGGAGCACTATCTCTTCCGTCGTCCCCGGCACGACGGTACTGCGCACAACGATAACAGGCTTGTGGGTACAATGACTGATCTGCCGGCCGATGATCTCCGCGCAGTCCCGGACGTCCGCCAGGTCGATACCGCCCTCAGGCGAGGTGGGGGTCCCAACACAGATGAACACTATGTCCGAATCGGAAATATGAGCGTGATCGGCGCTTGCCTGGAACAGCTCAGGATGCATGGCCAGCGCCGTCAGGTTTTCCTCGAATTCCGGTTCATAGAAAGGAGAATTGCCCCGGTTTATCGTGGCGACTCTCCCCTCATCGCGATCGATACAGATAATTGCCCGGCCGGCGGAGACAAGACCGAGTGCGGTAGTAAGGCCGACGTACCCGCTCCCGATTACGGAGATTTTCGTCATTTGCTACAGAATACTTTCTTCTCGAAGGCCCGTACAGGACCGGGCCGTGCAGGGACAGGGGAAACGATGCGTTCGCTCCATAATGTAGCATACCGAAAGTACCAGGTCAATTTGAATGGTGCTAACCACCATTCCAGTGTAATGTAATACCAATTCAACCTTTTCCCCGCCGCATGTCACAAGAAGTTCACGCTCCCGCCTTATAATGGAAGTAAACAGGCAGAGGAGGGCGGAACGTGGCCGATATCGCGGAAATGTATCCCGAAAGATAGAGAGGTGGGAAAAGTTGACGGGAAACCGGACTCGGTGATGGAGCTTGTTTAGAGGAAATTGTTGTCAGGAGAGTGCCGGTTCCAATTCGTCCTCGTAGACGACGACCTCTTTCTTGTGCTTGCCGACGCGAATGTTGTAGATATAAAAGATGTGCCCGGTGCGGGGACTTATCCAGTAGAAATCAGCTACATGCCCCACCTGCCCGGCGTACTGGTTTATCTCGTTTTCCCGAGCAGTCAGCCCGTCCTGGCTGACGGGCTGGATGACGACTTTTTGACCGATGGTATACTTCGGGTCCATCGTTCCGTTCCCTACCCTGATATTTGGGCATGATAAGGCAAAACCGGGCAATTGTCAATAGGTCGATAAAAATACCGGGGAAATTTCCGGCAGGGCAGGTATATAGAAATTTTAACAATCCTGCTACAGAAATGAGAGGTCTTGAGTCTAATCCCGACTTTTTCTAGCTATGGCTATTCAGGTATAATGGCTCATAGTGTTGACAAACGTACGAGGGCTACTGTTATCCGGACCGAAAACGTCTTTTCAACCATAGCTGAGATAGCCGAAACGCTGTCTCTGACCAACGAACCGGACAAGCTCCTGCATACCTCGCTGGATACCCTGGCTGAAGTCTTGGGCATCGAGAGCGGCTGGGTGCAGATGATCGAAACCGGTGGCGGCCTCACCCTGGCGGCTTCCCGCGGGCTCACCCCGGACATGACCAAAATACTCACCGGTTTAAAAAAAAGCCATACCCTCGTCCGTGAGGTCACCGGTCTCGGTCACAAGGTCGTTATCACCAATTTGGCGACGAGTGACATGGACGGGATCGAGCCGTTCCACCGTGCCGGCATCCGCTGGCTGATCGCCGTTCCGCTCATGACCTACCGCGTCCACGGTATCCTCGGGGCGGCTTCCCGCTACCGCAAACGGCTGGACAAGCATACCCCGGACCTCATCATGGTGACCGGGAGGCTAATCGCCACGGCGCTGGTCAAGACCAATCTTGCCAGGACCCGCCCGGCTTCATCCGCGGAACCGCAGGGGAATGGAAAGAAATATTCGGCGGAATCCCTGGAAGAGACACGGAACCGCATCCGTGAGGTCCAGTCCCGGCTGGCGGCGGCCAAGGCTGCTTCATCCCAGGACTATGCTGGGCACGGAGACAATCAAGCGCTGGCGGCCGTTCCGCATGATGATCCCGCTGTCGACGAAAAACTCGATATCGTCAAAAGCCCCGTTTTCCCCGTCTCCCGCATCGAAACTCCCCTGGACGTTGAAAAACTCCTCAGGGATATTGCCACGGGAGAGGCAGAAACTCTCCCATTCCCGTTGAGCCATCCGCCGGAACCCGATATTGTCGCTCAGCCCTCGGTTACCTTGCCGGCAGCGGAACACACCGAGCCGGAGACCCTTCCGGAAGCGGGACCTCCCCAGCCGAAAGGGATGCGCGATGCTGTACCGGAAAACACTCCTGAACCTGCGGACGGCTTGACGGAAGATAGAGAGATGGAAGGCGCAACGGAGCCTGCTGACGAAACACCACCGGAGCCGGAATTCACCGAAAGCCGACCTATGCTCAATACCGAAACCGCGGAGGATATTGTACCGGAAGTCCCGCCGGAAACCGTATTAGCTGCTCGGGAAGAGCCGGCGGAAGACCAGCCGCTGCCGGAGTGCGAAGAATCCAGTACGCCGGCCATGGAAGAGGTCATTCACGTTCACGGCAATGGGAAAAAACCAGAAGGCGCCCCGGACCCGGCTCCCGGCAAAGAATCCTGGTTCGTGCGGCACTCGCGGGAAATGGCTTCATTCCGCGCGCGGCACACCCCTCTTCATTAAGCCGTCCAGTCTTGCCTGGTGCGGCCTGTTCTTCCCTGTAATTATTGTCTCTCAGCCACGTAGAAGACCTTGGGGGACTGTGGTGAGTAGGGTATCCCGGAAAACCAGGAAAAAAGGTGAATGATGCTGAATCCGGCTTTCTCGAGGAGGGGGCGGAGTTCGTCGTAGCTGTAGGGACGCTGCTGGTGTATCTCGCACTCGCCGTCCGGGAACGAGAACAGGGTTGTGGCGAGTTTGTATGAACCGTTATACCGGCTCTCCTGGAGCACCACCTCGCCGTTGAGTTGCCGTTGTTCCACGTCCCCGGCCTGGTGCTGGTACAGGATTTTGGTGTTGACGTCAAAAATAAACAGCCCGCCGGGCTCCAGCACCCGGGCGACGCAGCCGAATATCCGCTTGATCTCCGGGAGCCGACGTATATAGTTCAGGGCGTCGAACGTGCAGGTGACCATGTCATACCGGCCCGTGATCTTGAGTTCCCTGATGTCTCCGGTCTCGAAGCTCAATCCCGGTATCCTGTCACTTTTCCGCAGGGCTGCCTTTATCATCCGGGCAGATATATCGATGCCGTGTACGGTGTGGCCCAGCTTCGCCATCTCTACGGCAAGCACGCCGGTGCCGCAGGCCAGATCCAGGACGCGAGCTTTTTCCAGGCCGCGTTCCCGTATGAACCCTTCGATAAACGGTACGTACTGAAGGGTGAAATCGGACCAGCCGGCGTCGTAGACCTCAGAGAGCCGTTCATAAGGTTCGGGCATCACCCTATTATTGGTCATTCGTGACGTTTTTTCAAGGGTTAAACCGGGACCACCGATACCCGGTACCTGTCGCCAATGACCCCCATTAAGTAGTATGATGGAGTGACCGGTCCTTTGTTACGTGAGGTCTTTGATGCACTCCCCAGCCCGTTCTCCGCGCTTGTTCTACGGTTATATTGTCGTCATTTCGGCGTTTGTCATCCAGATACTGACCTGGGGCCTGTACAATTCCTACGGCGTCTTTTTCAGTCCCCTGCTCGATGAGTTCGGGTGGTCGCGGGCGACCATCGCCGGGGCGGCGTCCATCTCCCAGTTCCTCGTCGGCGTGGGCGCCGCGTTCATGGGCCGCCTGAACGATCGCTTCGGCCCCCGTTTCCTCATGACCTACTCCGGCGTCATGGTGGGCATCGGGTTTCTCCTGATGTACTGGACGAACAG
>CAZQQL010000142.1:0-5813 GCA_964595455.1 uncultured Dehalococcoidaceae bacterium | reverse complement strand
CTACACCCTATCCTACACTCTTTCCCTACACGACGCTCTTCCGATCTCTCGGTTCCGGCCCGCATGCGGTCACGGTCGGCGGTGAGACCGCTTACCCCTTTTACCTCTTCGAAGGCAAGATGCCGCACCTCCCGCGCATAGCGATGGAGGTCTACGATACTCCCCCGCGGGACTGGCCGGAAGAGGCATTGAAGCCGTTCGCGGACGTTATCGATGATCCCGCCGCCTGGGCGAAGAAGTGCGTTGCGGAGTACGGCGCGGACCTTATCTGCCTCCAGCTTGCGAGCACCGACCCTAACGGCCTGAACACACCGGCTGAAAAAGCCGTGGAACTGGTGAAAAAGGTCGCCGCCGCCATCGATGTCCCGCTCATCGTCTGGGGCACAGCCAACCACGAAAAAGACGCGGCGGTCCTGAAACTGGCAGCGGAAACGGTCAGGGACAGGAAGCTGGTGCTCGGGCCGGTCGCTGAAGCAGATTACAAGCAGATCGTCCCGGCGGCCATCGCCAACGGGCACACGGTGGCCGCCTCAAGCCCCATCGACATCAATCTTGCCAAGCAGCTGAACATCCAGATGGGCAATCTCGGCGTGCCGGACGGCTCGCTCATCATGGATCCCACGGTTTCCAGCATCGGGTACGGCATCGAGTACTGCTACTCGGTCATGGAGCGCATGCGCATGGCCGCACTGACCCAGCAGGACGGCAAGCTCCAGTTCCCCATCATCGCTAATGTGGCACGAGAGACGTGGAAAGCCAGGGAATCCCGGCAGGTAGACGACCCGCGCATGGGAGATGCTGCCAGACGCGGCATCCTCCTCGAAGCCATGTCCGCCATGACGCTGTTGCTGGCCGGAGCGGACGTTCTGATCATGCGGCACCCGGACGCAGTGAGGCTCGTCCAGGAGATGATTACCGACCTGGCGGCATAACGCCGTTCATTTTTCACCCAATCCGTTTCCGTGTAGTTTCGATCTTCTTGAGCATACCAGATGAATGTTCCGACCGTTGATAAATTATCTCCGGACCTGACCGATGAAGCCGTCGATACCTTTTACTCCTGCGCGGTGTGCCAGTCGATCTCACCTGGCCATCTCTGCGTCATCAGCCCCGAGCATCCCGGTCAGTGCGGGGTGTATACCTGGCAGAGCTGCCGGGCGGGCTACGCCGCCGATCCCATCGGCCCGTACCAGCCGGTAGCGAAAGGCGCAAAGCTGGACGTACAACGCGGGCAGTGTCAGGGCGTGAACGAGGCTGTCCGAAAAGCCTCCGGCGGGAAAATCGGCAAGGTAAACCTTTACAGTCTCATCGACCATCCGGCGACCACCTGCAACCAGTGTGAAGCCATCGCGGCGGTGCTGCCGAAGTGCAATGGGTTCATGGTCGTCAGCCGGGACTACCACGGGATGACGCCTGCCGGCATGGATTTTCAGGAACTGCGGCGGCATATCGGCTACGGGACCAGCATGCCGGGGTTCGCGGGACACAGCAAAAAGGCGGTCACCAGGCGCAAGTTCCTGGCGGCGGACGGCGGTATCCTGCGGCTGATGTGGCTGCCATCGAAGCTGAAGAAAGAGCTTGGCAGCAGCCTGCGCGCCCGGGCGGCGGAACTTGGCGTGCCTGATCTGCCGGAACGTATTGCTGATGAGACGGTTGGCGTTACTGAGGAAGCCATATTGCCTTATTTGAGAGAAAAACAGCATCCGGCATTGGAGATGGCGCCGATACTGGGGTAAGGCTGGTTGGGCCAAAACCCACCCTGCCTCCCTTAAAATGGAGGCGATGGAATATTTTATGTCAAGGTTAGAGGCCCTATGAAAATCGGAGCATACCAATTCGCAGTAACCGGTGATATTCATAAGAATTATGAATGCATAGAGAAAGCCATCTCAACAGCAGCGCAACAGGATGTGCGGTTGTTAGTTTTTTCTGAATGTGCATTAACCGGCTATCCCCCAGTGAAAGTACCTTCACCGGAAGCTATTGATTATTCTGTTGTATCGGATTGCTTGAACAGGTTGAAATCGCTTTCTAAAGAACTTAACTTGTATCTGCTCATTGGGAGTGTTCTCAGGGAGATTGATGGTTTTTATAACGCTCTTGTCTTTATTGCTCCTGATAATAACTCTTGTACTCCTTATTACAAGCGAGCGTTATGGGGTTGGGATAGAGATAATTTCACGCCGGGAAAGAATGTGGGCATATATTTGGTTGATAATGTCCGAATCGGTGTGTGCATTTGCTTTGACGCCGATTTTCCCGAGTATTTCAGAGATCTGTTCCGGGCGGAAACCGTTCTAAATATCGTGTCTTTCTGTGACGTTGCAAATCAGGATGATTCAGAGAGATATGAAATTCACAAATCGCTTCTCAGAACGAGGGCTCTTGAAAATGTATGTCCGATTCTTTCAGTGAATGATATATCGCCTTTCCAGACTGCTCCAACGGCTTACTTCGAACAGAATGGTAAAGTTGCTGCGGAGTTGCCCAAGAACAAAGAAAATCTGCTTGTCTACGATTTTGAAATCTCCGATCTTTCTTATGGATTGAAAGGAAGAAAATTATTATCTAAGCAACTGAATTCATAATTAGTGTGTTCGTACTCCGGGTTTCGTCAACTTTTATGGGGTTGAAGAGGTTTTAAGCATTCTACTGTTGAGTTGCGGTTTTGACCCCGTCCCGGAGTACGGGCATGCTTTTGACCTTTAACTTTTGAGTTTCACTGACAAACAAGCTAACTTGGCCGGACTCGAGCGGTCAATGGTATAATAGTTTACTCCAGGAGGAATAAGCCCATGCCCCTGACCGGAATCGAGATATTCAAGCTGCTGCCGAAGACCAACTGCGGTCAATGCGGCACGCCCACCTGCCTGGCCTTTGCTATGGCCTTGGCGGCGGGCCGGGCGGAATTGGCGAAGTGCCCGCACATTTCGGACGAAGCCCGCGCCAAGCTGACCGAGGCCTCGACACCGCCGGTACTGCCGGTGACCATCGGGGCCGGGCAGAGCGCCTTCAAGATAGGCGGGGAAACGGTCATGTTCCGGCATGAAAAGACGTTTTTGAACAAACCGGGCATCGCCCTGCTCATCAGCGATACGATGAGCGACGGGGAAATCGACGCCCGTCTGCGGAAGCCGCGGGAACTCACCTATGAACGGGTCGGCATGACGATGAGCAGCCCGCTCGTCGCCCTCAGGGCTGATTCCGGCGATCCGGAAAAGTTCGCATTGCTGGCGGAAAAAGCCCAAAAGGCGGGCCTCGCCATTATCCTCATGAGCGAAAAACCGGATGTACTTTCCGCCGCCGCCCGTGCCTGCGCGGAAAGCAAGCCGCTCCTCTACGCCGCCACGAAGGACAATGCGGACTTCGTCGCTGCAATAGTAAAAGAGTTCTGCTGCCCGGTGGCGGCCAGGGCGGAAAGCCTTCAGGAACTCCCGGCATTGACCTCGAAGCTCGCCGCCGCGGGACTTAAGGAGATCGTCATCGACAGCGGCGCCCGCACCGTGGGCCGGGCGTTCCAGGACCAGGTCATCATTCGCAGCGCGGCGCTTACCAGGAAAGACCGGACGGTCGGGTACCCGACCATCGTCTTCCCCTGCGAGATGACCGATGATCCCCTGAAAGAGGCAATGATCGCTTCCGTGTTCATTGCCAAGTACGCCGGCATCATCGTCCTTTCCGACTTCACCGGGGAGAGCCTGTTCCCCCTGCTCGTGGAGCGGCTCAACATCTACACCGACCCCCAGCGCCCGCTGGCGACCAAGCAGGGCATTTATGAGATAGGCAGCCCGGACGAGAACTCGCCGCTGCTGGTGACCTCCAATTTCTCGCTGACGTATTTCATCGTCTCCGGGGAGATCGAGAACAGCAAGGTCCCCGCCTATCTTTATGTCAAGGACACCGAGGGGCTTTCCGTGGTCACGGCCTGGGCCGCCGGCAAGTTCTCCGGGGACATCATCGGACCGGCCATCCTGAAGAGCGGCATCGACACCAAAATCAAGCACCGCAAGCTCATCATCCCCGGGTACATCGCGATGGAAAAAGAAGCACTCGCGGAAGAACTCCCCGGCTGGGAGATCCTCGTCGGTCCGCAGGAAGCCGCCCAGATACCGGCTTACCTGAAGAACTGGAAAGCATGAGAGACGCGGCATGATACTCATCGGGGAGAACATCAACATCATGTCCGAGGCGCTCGGTCCGCCCCTCCGCAATCAGGAAGCCGGGCCGCTGGAAGATATGGCGCGGGCGGAGGTCGATGCCGGGATGGACGTCCTCGACCTCAATATCGGGCCGGCGCGCCGCGACGGCGAGGCGTTCATGACATGGGTCGTCTCGACCGTCCGGAACGTCACGGACAAGATGCTGTCCCTCGATACCACCAACCTGGACGCCATGGAAGCCGGACTTAAGGCGGATAAAGGACCGTTCCTGATCAATTCCGTCTCGCTGCAGTCGAGCCGCATCGACCGGGGCCTGGAGATGGCCGCCCGGTACGACGCGGACCTGATTGGTTTGCTCTGGAGCAACGAGGGCATGCCGCGGGACGTCAACGAGCGCGCCATGCACGCCGTGGACCTGGTCTACAAGGCCAATGAGGCCGGCATCCCCAACGAGAAGATCTGGATCGACCCCATCGTCAGTCCCGTTTCCGTGGAGATAAACCAGGTCAAGGCCTGCTTCGAGTTCATGGCCATGCTCGGGGAAATAGCGCCCGGCTGCAGGTCCACGGTCGGGCTTTCCAACGTGTCCAACGGCACGCCGCCGGAACTGCGCGGCTGGCTCAACCGCACCTACCTGGTCATGCTGGAGCGGTACGGGCTGTACTCAGCTATAGTAGACGCCTTCGATAAGGACCTCATCGACATCGCGCGTGGGCGACGGCAGGACATCGTGGACGTTATCCACCGCGTCATGGACGGCGAGAGCGTGGACGTTGCTTCACTCTCTCCGGAACTTACCAATTACGCCAAGACGGTCAGGGTGCTCAACGGGGAATCTTTGTATTCCCATGCCTGGTTGGAGATATAACGAGGCGAAATCTTCTTTGATTCCTCTTTACTAATGAGGGACAACCGTTCTTGCAGGTTACTCAAATTGGTTCTGGGATTCCGGAGTTACTACACCGTGGTTTCGATATGGATACCAGTATATTTGAAGACCAGCCAGACAACCATTTTCCGGAGTCGTAATAACTCGCTTCAAAGGTTCTCTCCAATTTGACATTATGTACATATAGATGTACACTTAAATTACCTTGTACGAGGAGAGGGATGCCCTACGAGATAAGGATCACTCCAACAGCCCTCGAAGCTTTAAAGGCCGTTACGGACCGGCGTACTCGCAGTGCGATAGTGCGGCGTATTGACGCTCTCACAGAAGAGCCTGAAAAGTTGGGAAAACCACTTCGTGGGTGGCTGAATGGGTTCTTAAGCACACGTGCAGCCGGACAACGGTTCCGAGTTGTGTACAGGGTTGAGAAAGACACAAAGTGCGTCTTGATATATTTGATCGGCCTTCGTAAAGAAGGCAGCAGAAAAGACGTGTATGCCCTGGCTGAACACTTGGTGCAGCGGGGGTTAATATAGGAGTACTGGATATGACTATAACAAGAGAGACAAAAGAACTTACTACGGTAGATGCCCGGCGGGAATTGACAAAGCTTCCGGAAATACTTGAAGCCGAACCGGCTACCGTGGCCGTAACGCGAAGGGGTAAACCGGTGCTGGCCATCATGACATGGGAAGACTATCAGGCTATACAGGAAACCCTGGAGATATTAAGCGATGCTGCTGCTGTTGAACAATTGCGCCGCA
>CAZQQL010000141.1:0-6003 GCA_964595455.1 uncultured Dehalococcoidaceae bacterium | reverse complement strand
AGATAATGAGCGGTGACTGGAGTTCAGACGTGTGCTCTTCCGATCTGTACGCCGCCGAGCACGGAATGCCCTGGGCCTTGGCCGGGAAATACCCGAAGCCGCAGATGATCGGCACCCGGTCCGGCACCTTCATCCTGATGGCGTCCATTATCCTCGTCTCGCGCTCGATGCGCAGGTGCTCCATCGTCTTACCCTTGTCGCTGGTAGCCATGAATAACCTCCGGAAATCGTTTTTCAAAGAAAAATCATCCCATTATAGCAGGGACAAGCCATTTTGCCGAACCGCCCCGGTACAGCACCGCTCCCGTCCACGTGATCCGGTCCGGACGGAACTCCAGGTCCAGTCCGAACCGCGCCAAGAACTGCTGCACATCTATCGCCAGCGATTCCAGTGAAGGCCTCGCGTGGTCCGGATGCAGGCACGGCTCCCCGGTGACAGCCCGACAGGGGTCGCAGAGCCCACAGTTCCCCCCGATGAACCCCCACACTTCCCGGATGCCCTGCTTTTTCAGATATTCCTCGATTTCCAGCACCTTCCGGTGAAAGTCGTCCCGCGTCCTGAGCAGGCCGGGAAGGTCGTTCTTCACATCGAGTTCTTTTTCATATTGAAAAAGATAGCCGCGGTCGTAGTCTTTCAGCCTGGCGGCGATCTCTTCCAGTGTGCCGATATGCGGAGGGCACATGTAGTTCCTGCCGTAGTTCCGGCACTCATCCGCCCGGCAGTAAGCCCGGATTCGTTCTTCTGGGACCAGCACCGAAGCCTCGAACTCGATGCACGTCGCTATCCCAAGCTCCCGGGCAAAATCGCAGATAGTCATAACACCATTTCTCTGTTTTTTATTTTCATCATACACGTTTACGGTAGTTATGTCGCACCGGGAACTCTCAGTATTTGAAGATATCCGGCTGCAGGGCTATTATTGTCGTAACAGGTTGCTGCAAAAGCGAGTAAATGAACGGAGGCTCCATGACCGGAAAATATATCTTGATAGCTGCCAATGAATGCCTGCCCGAGGTCGAGGAGGACTACAATCGCTGGTATAACGAGACCCATCTCCCCATGTTCTTCGAGTTCCCCGGCCTCAAAAAAGCCAGCCGCTACAAGACCATGCGGGAAGACCCCGCCCTCTCGCGGTACCTTGCCTTCTACGAGTTCGATACCGAAGAAGACCTTGTCGCCTTTCCCGTTAGTGACGCCTTCAAAAAAGCGGTGGAAGACTTCGACCGCAAATGGCAGCACGGCGAGTTCGTCCACCGCTGGGGCGCTTCCTACCGGTTGCTGACCAGGCTGGAGAAGTAAGCCCCGCCTGTCCACCTGTAGTTCGTCAATCATTATTCCGCACGAGGTGACCATGATCAGAGAGACCATGACCCGGCAGGAACGCTTGGCCGCCGCCGTAACACATTCACCCACCGACCGCGTACCGGTGGCCGCGATGTTCGATGAATTCATCCTCCGGCAGAAAGGCGTCCCCAACACGTTCGGGGGCGGCCCGCAGGACACCGCCCGCAAGCTCCAGGCATACCATGAAATGTTCGATGAACTCGGCGGCTGGGATTTCCAGTGGCACGCCGGACCGGGGTTCGCCTATTCGAGCTGGCACGGCGCCATGGACATGGTCGTCAACTCGGTACCGGGACGGGAAACGGAAGCCAAAGGCGAGCGCCAAAGCCTCACCGGGGAAGACTACGACAAAATAATCGCCCTCGGCTGGAACGGGTTCTGCAAAGAACTTTACCCGAGGCAGACCAAACTTTCCCTCGAGCAGATCGATGCCATGCAGCAGCAGAACTTCGCGGTCATGATGGAGGACCTGGAGTGGTGGCAGGCCCACGAGGTACCGGTCATCATGGGCGGCATGACCATGTTCCCGGAAATGATTCTCTCCCTCGGCCGCACCCTGACAAAACTCTCACTCGATGTCTACCGGCAGCCGGAGAAAATAGCCGCCGTCATCGAAGCCATGGCGTCTGACTGCGTGGCCAACGCCGTCCGCAACGCCCGCGCCACCGGCGTTCCCTGGGCCAACCTCCTGCTGGCCCGCGGCTCCACCAGCATCTATAACCTGAAGACCTGGGAACGGGTCGTTTTTCCTACCCTGAAAAAGATGGTCGAAGCCTTCGTCGCGGAAGGGCTCTTCGTCAATATGCACATGGACACGGACTGGACCAGGGCCCTGCCGTATTTCCGGGAACTCCCCAAAGGTAAATGCATGGCGGAACTGGACAGCACCACGGACATCTTCAAGGCCAGGGAGGTCCTCGGCGGCCACATCTGCATCAAGGGGGACGTCCCAGCCCAGTTGCTCAAGCTGGGCACGCCGGATGAAGTCGCCGCTTACTGCCGCAAGCTGATAGACGCCTTCGGGCCGGAGAACGGCTTCGTCCTCAGCACCGGCTGCACCTGCCCGGTGGACGCGAAATATGAGAACGTCAAAGCCATGCTGAATACCGCCAAAGGGTATTACCCGCATTAGTTTCGGTTCTTCTTGTCATTCTGAGTTCGCCTGAGGCGGACGAAGAATCCGTTCCTGTCCGGATATCAACGGATTAACGAGGATGTGAAGGACAAATGGAAAGAAACAATTTCCTCAAGCTCGGCGCTCATTGTCTGCAGCGGCTGTCGTTAAAAACCCAGCGGGAACTGCTGTCTCTCTCGGAAGCCGGCCAGCCTTTCAGCGAAAATGTCATTTCAGAGCTGCGGGACATCGAAAACGGCCTGAAATTTCTGTCCGCCTGCACCGGAAAACTAAGTGCGGCCGACTTCATGGATATCCTCGCCTGCTGCGACCAGCCGACCATCAGCCGGATCATCGCTGACGATGAACATAAACAACGCTTGCTCGGATCGCCGGTTCTCCGGGGATACATCATCCTGGAAAACGCAGCCATCTACTATACCAATGACATGGACAACACCATCCGGTGGTTCGAGAAAATCCTGGGCTGGAAGGGCGTTATCGATGTCCGTGACGAGGCCGGTTACGGCGCCTATGGTTACATCGTGCCGTATATGGATGCCTATGTTGCCGTGAACCGCCCTCCCTACTTGCAGCTCATGCGCGGCGATATCGATCAACCGGTCACCGCCTTCATCAAGGTCTGGGGCCTGGGCGGTCTGCGGCAGCACATCCTCGACAACGGCTGGACCGAGGTATCCACCATCGAGGAAGCAGGCTGGGGGTCCCGCCTGTTTTCCCTGACCACCTGCGATGACTGCCTCCTCCGTTTCTATGAACCGAACAGACTTGGCGCATAGCCTTGTTCCGTGTTATAGTTTGCCATTCGTTTGATAACGGAGGTCCACCATGACAGTAACCCTGGAACAACTGGCGGCTGAAATCGAACTCCTCAAGGAACAGGTCCGCGAAGGCCAGCGGGCTAAAGATGAGTTGGAAATCCGGAAAGTCCAGTCCCTCTACTCCCACTACTACCAGTTCGGCCGGCGGGGAGATGTCCCCAAGCTCTTTGCCCAGCACACACCCGGCGTGACCCTGGAGGTCGAGGACAGCGGCGTCTACGAGGGCATCGCCGGCGTCACCCGGTTCTGGAACGACCTCTTCGGCGGCAATAACCCGCTTCCGCCCGGCTGGTTCGCCGTTCACATGACCTGCAACCCCGTCATCGAGATCGACCGCGACGGCACGAAGGCGAAAGGCGTCTGGCACTCCCACGGCTTCTGTGCCCTCGGCGGCACACCCTTCATCTGCTCCGGTAAGTACGACATGGAGTACATCAAAGAAGACGGCGCCTGGAAGATCCTCGTCTTCAGGTACCGCCAGATATTCATGTCCCCCTACCACCAGGGCTGGGTGGAAGCCCCGTCCGTGGGCAGTATCGGGGCGAACCCGAAGAGCAGCCCGGACAAACCGATGACCTTCCACATCCCCTACACACCGGACAAGCCGTACTACCCGCAGCCAGACGTGCCGGAGCCGTTTGATGAGCCGATGTGACACAAACGATCAGGCGTGAATATAAAGCAGCGCTTCGGTGGCGAGGACCGGCAGGCTATACTTCCTCAAGATAGCGGCGCTCCAGCTCCGGGGCGTAGGGCGCTCGCCGTCCGGGACACTCCAGCTTGGGGCAGAGCTGGCAACTGACAAAACCGGTCTCGTTGGGAAAGGCGATGCCGGAATTGCTTTTTGAAGGCTTTATGGCGCCGCCCGCCGTCAGCGAGACCCCGATTCTCTGTTCCGCGTCATTGAACAGCTCGAAAAAAGGGCGCTGCTCGGTTATCGGCCAGTCCTTGAGCGAGCCGGGAGTCATCACGGCCGCCCAGGGAATACCATGCCTCTTCTTAATCTCCTCCAGCAGGTGGTAAATGGCGTTAGCCAGTACCGAGGTCTTGATGAATTCCGCGCAAAGGTTCTTCATCATCTCACGGCGGGGAAACGACCATTCGTCCAGGTCCTTACCTATGGTGACGATGAAGGGATACACGGTATTCTGATCGCGGAGCAGCCGGTGCAGGACCTTGCTGGTAAAGCTGATACTGTCTATCCGGGTAACGGCGCCATCGCCGGCTTGGGCATAGGCCGCTTTATAGATGCCCCGCGGCCGGGCGAGGCTTCGCGCTTCTTCGGCAAGCCCGTTGATCACCTCTTCCATCCGGCCGCTGCTCCTGCCGGCAGGCATCAGCTTCCCCAGTAAAGTGGTATCCACCACGACTGGCAGTTCGACTTCATGTACTTCTTTGGGATCGTTCATCTGGGCCGTACCTCAACAAATGATCATGATAGATGGAACAATCCATCTTAAACCTCCCGCACGTAGCGATGCAAACGTGCGCCCTGTCAATCGAGCGCCAGACAACATTGCCTTTCCTCCGCCGCAGGGGTTACAATCAGGGGGTTCTTTCCCGACATCCATAAGGAGGCACTTGCCATGAAAGCCGCTTTTTTCGTAGCTCCGAAAACCATTGAAATCCGCGATGTCCCCATGCCGGAGATCAACGAAGATGAAATTCTCGTCAAGATAGACGCCTGCGGGGTCTGCTCGTCGGACATGTCCGGCTACCTCAACACCGGTACCCACCACGGCCCCTACCCGCGCCGCGCCGGCCATGAACCCGCCGGAACGGTGGCGAAAATCGGCAGGCACGTCAAGGGGTTCAGGGAAGGCGACCGCATCACCGGCTACTTCGCGGATGACTGCTACGCCGAGTACGTCAAGTGCAATCCCACCGATAAGGAAGCCCGCGGCCACGGCTCCATCATCGAAAAGATACCGGATGGCATCAAGTCCGAGTACGCCCTCGGCGAGCCGCTCATGAGCCTCATGTCCATCGCCCGCACCGCCACGCCGGAGTTCGGCGACTACGTCTTCCAGATCGGCGCCGGTTTCATGGGCCTCGGCATCGTCGCCGGGGTCGCCCACCCCAAGCTGCGCGAGTACATCGTCGCTGACCTTGACGATGACCGCCTCGCCCTGGCGAAGAAGCTCGGCGCTACGGTCACGCTCAACCCCTCCAAGGTGAACGTAGTCGAAGAGGTCATGAAGCTGACCGGCGGTCGCGGCGTGGACGTCGGCATCGAGGTCGTCGGCCATCCGCCCGGCATCCGCATGGTCGGAGACGTCATCAAGAACAACCGGGCTAAGATCGTTATGGTCGGCTGGCATCAGGCCCCGGACACCTACGAACTGTTCTCCTGGATAAAATCGCCGATCATCTACAGCCCCCAGGGCATCGGCATGTCCACCAACTACCAGAGCGAGCTGGAGCGCGCCATGTGGGCACTCAAGAAGGGCATCTACCCCATGGAGGAACTGGTCACGCACCGGTACAGCCTGGAGGACATCGATAAAGCTTTCCAGGCCAACCTCAGCCGGACGCCCGGCTACATCAAGGGCGTGATTATTCCGTAACAGGAATCCGTCAGGGCCCGAAAGACGGAAAACGGTTAGCACGGTCACCCCTTCTCCCTCGATGGGAGAAGGGCAGGGATGGGTACAGACCGGATACAATGGTAACAAAACGTACCGGAGACATAGGTTACAGTA
>CAZQQL010000140.1:0-6111 GCA_964595455.1 uncultured Dehalococcoidaceae bacterium | reverse complement strand
AGATATTCGATCGGTTTTCTGAAGCGATCAGCCGTCGCGGGGGCAGTTTGGCGGCTGGTTTCGTCGTGCGGATGCCGGCTAACTACATCCATGAGGCCAATGCTTTACCCGCTTTTCTGCAGAACAGGCAATTCCGGAACATGGAAAAGAAGGTTGATCGGATCGCCGATCACGTTCTGGCTAAAAAACATAGCGCGCCGGTGAAATTCAATCCAGTCATGACGTTTCTGTTTTCCGGGAGGATCGAGAAAAACTACCTCCAGGGAGAGTTGAGCCCGGACATCGATAAAAATTTCTGGACCGATGACAAATGCAGCGGATGCGGTGTGTGCGCCAGGGTCTGCCCGGTCGGCAATATCGAAATGATCGAAGGCCGGCCTGTATGGCGGCACCATTGCGAAACGTGCCTGAGTTGTATCCAATGGTGCCCTGAAGAGGCTATCCAGTTCAAGCAGGCAACCCTGACGAGGAAAAGGTACCACCATCCGGATGTGAAACTTACCGATATGTTGAAGCGAACCGAACAAAAAAATATTTCGAGAGAATGAACGGTACGTCTGACCCTGGTTGTAATGCGCATCCAGACTCCTCTCAAAAAAGTGACAAAACATCATTGACATCTTTACCCTCGATCCCGTATACTCAATTACCGAACAAATGTACTATATTCAATGTGTTGGGGAAGGAGAGATAAAGAGAATACGCCGTCATGAACCAATGGCAGGACGGCGCTGCAACGGAAAATAGAGCCCGTTTTCCGGAGGTGAGGTGCAACTGAAAAGAAATTAGTCCCACGAGCGTGAGGGCTTATCTCACCGGCTGATTGAGCGAAACGAACGGTGTGGTAGGATGGGTGAAGCAAAGCGTAACCCGCCAGTACTATCGTCACCTCGCCGCAATGCGGAGAGGGGAGTGAGGGGTGAGGTCGGACTAAATCCGCAGTGAACGTGGAGGTGGACGAACCTAGCTCAGCCCGTATTTCTTCGCTATGGCTTCCAGGCCGGGCATGGACTTCTCCAGTAACTCGTCGTCCACGCAGTAGACCAGCCGGAAGTATCCCGGCGCTCCGAAGGCCACGCCGGGAACGGTCAGCACGCGATGCTCTTTCTGCAGTTCATGCACGAAGGCCACGTCGTCCTTGACGGGCGCTTTCGGGAAGATATAGAATGCCCCCTCCGGCTTGTTGACGGTGTAGCCCATGCGCTTGAGATTGTTGTAGACGTAGTCCCGGTGCCGCTGGTATTCTCCTATGTTGATGGTAACGCCCTGGCATTGTCGCACCACGTTCTGCATGAACGCCGGCGCGTTGATGAACCCGAGCACGCGGGTGCAGAAGACCAGCCCCTTGATCATGTCGTTATGGTCGTTGGCGTCCGGGTGCAGGGCTACATAACCGATTCGTTCGCCGGGAATCGACAGGTCCTTGGAGTGGCAGGCGCAGATAAGACTGTGCCGGTGGAAACTCATCGGAGAAGGGTACGTCAGGCCGTCGTAAATAAGTTTCTTGTACGGTTCGTCGCTGACGATATAGATATCGTGGCCGTATTCGGCTTCTTTCTTCCGCAGGATATCGGCCATCTTCGTCATCAGGTCGGCCTTGTAGACAACGCCGGTCGGGTTGTTCGGGGAATCGATGAGGACGGCCCGGGTCTTCGGCCCGATGTTCGCTTCCAGGACGTCCAGTCTGGGCAGAAAGTTCTCGTCAGTCGGCAGCGGCTTTACCACACCGTCATGGTTCTCGATGTAGTTGAAATAATCCACGAACCATGGGATGAACACGATGACCTCGTCGCCGGGATTCAGGATGGTCTTGAGCGCCACGTTGATGGCCCCGGCTGCTCCCACGGCCATGATCACGCTCTTGCCGGTGATGTTGACGCCGGTCTCTTTACGTAGCTGTTCGGCGATGGCTTCGCGTGTTTCCGGGTAGCCGGCGTTCTCCATGTAGCCGTGCATCCCTTTGAAAGGATGATCGGCCAGGTCTTTAATAGCCCGTTTGAATTCCGGCGGCGGTTCCATGACCGGATTGCCCAGGGAGAGGTCGTAAACGTTTTCCGCTCCGTACTGCTTTTTCATGGCGATGCCCTCTTCGAACATACGCCGGATCCAGGAGCCGACCTCCATGCCTTTTTGAACTCTAGCCGATACGGACACCTTCGATTTCCTTTCTGCCCAGGTCGAACGCGGCCAGGTTGATCTGTTGGAGTTTTTCCGGCAGGCGCTGCCTGATGCTCTCCCGCCAGATATCGGCGGCGATGGGGGCGAAGACGGAGAAGCAGCCCAGCATGAGGATGTTCAGGGTCCGTTCGTTGCCCAGTTCGCGGGCTTTGGCGTTGGCGTCGATGAAATGAACGTTCTCGGTGACCCGTTTCAGGGAAGCATCGACGTCATCATGGGAGGGATAGGTCTCCTTGCCAAGGCTGCAGGACAGCGGCGGCTGGATATATTCGTTAATGATGGCGACGCCGCCGGGACGGAGATAGTGGCTCCAGCGGGCGCCTTCAAGGAGTTCGAACGCGAGGATGAGGTCGACTTCGCCGTCCCTGATGATTGGCGACCAGACCTTTGGGGCGATACGCACGTGGCTGACCACGCTGCCGCCGCGCTGGGCCATGCCGAGGGTATCGGTCTTCTTGACGTCGAAACCGGCTGCCAGCGCCGTTTCCCCGATGATGTCGCTGGCCAGGACAACGCCCTGACCGCCGACGCCGGTGATGAGGATATCCATTTTTTCGGTTACTTGCATTGTTCCTGTCCTAAGCGGAGATTGCTTCCTGCGGGCAAAGCTGCTCGCAGAGGCCGCAGATGTCGCCGGCGCACAAGGAGGGCTCGATGAATATCTTCCCGTTCTGGCGCTGTATCGCCGAACAGCCGAGCCTCAGGCACAGCCCGCAGTCGACACATTTCTCGGTATCTACCTGGCGCGGGTTGGAGCGGGTCTTTATCTTCACGGCGCAGGCGCCGCGGGTAATGATCACGGACACTTCGTCCCGGTTGAGGGAATCGCGCAGGCCGTTGCGCAGGGCCTTGATATCGAAGGCGTCGATGGTCTTGACGTCCTTCACCCCGAGTCCCCGGCAGAGGACTTCCAGGTCCGTGGCGGTGGTCTCCTGTCCCTGGGCGGTGATGCCGGTCCCCGGATGCTCCTGGTGGCCGGTCATGGCCGTGGTGCGGTTGTCCAGGATGATGACGGTGATTGGCGCGGCGTTGTACACGGCGTCCAGCAGGCCGGTCATGCCGGAATGGAGGAAGGTGGAATCGCCGATAATGGCGACGACCTTGTTCTGCAGTCCGGCCTTGGTCATGCCGATGGCCTGGCCGATGCCGGCGCCCATATCCGTGGTGGTATCCAGGACGCTGAGCGGCGGGTAGGCGCCGAGCGTGTAGCAGCCGATATCGCCGGTGACGACGATCTTCGGTTCCTGCGCGGCATCGATGTCAGGGTCGACGAGCTTGTTCCGCTGTCCCATGTTGTTCAGCGTGTAATACATGCCGGTATGCGGGCAGCCGGGGCAGAGCAGGGGAGGCCGTTTCGGGAGACCGGCGGTGGGTTCCAGTGTGGACGTTTCAATCTCCGGCAGGAAGCCGGCCTTGATGCTGCTCTCAGAGATGATCCGGGTGTTCAGTTCGCCGACGATTGGGAAAATGTCCTTGCCGGCAACCTCGATGCCCATGGCCTTGATGTTCTCTTCCAGGAAGGGGTCCAGCTCTTCGATAACGACGAGCTTCTTGACCCCGGCGGCAAAGCTCCGGATGAGCTTCTCGGGGAGCGGCCAGGACATGCCCAGCTTAAGGAAGGAGGCTTCCGGGAACACTTCACGGGCGTAGACGCTGGCGATGCCGGCGGAGATGATACCGATGTCCCGGCCCTTCCACTCGATGCGGTTGAACGGGAACGTCTCGGAATAGGCCGCCAGCTTCACCATGCGCTCCTCGTTGAGGCGGTGACGCGGCAGCGCCCAGACCGGCATCATGACGTACTTCTTCATGTTGTAGTAGAAACGAGGGTCCGCGTTCTTGATGGTCCGCGTCCGGTTGACGTCCACGGCGGACTTGGAATGGGAGATGCGCGTCGTGGTGCGGAAGATGACCGGAGTATCGAACTGCTCGCTGATATCGAAGGCACAGCCCATCAGGTCGTAAGCTTCCTGGCTGTCCGCCGGTTCCAGTAGCGGTACCTTGGCGAGGCGGGCGTAGTGGCGGTTGTCCTGCTCGTTCTGAGAGGAGTGGATCTGCGGGTCGTCCGCGCAGACCAGCACGAACCCGCCCACGACACCGGTCATGGAAACGCCCATGAAGGCATCGATGGCGACGTTCAGACCGACGTGCTTCATGGAGGCCATGGATCGAATGCCCGTGTAGCAGGCGCCCATGGCGACTTCTACGGCCACTTTCTCATTCGGCGACCACTCCGCGTAGATGTCATTGAATTTGGAGAGGTTTTCCAGGATTTCCGTGCTCGGCGTCCCGGGATAGGCGGCGGCAAGCTGGACGCCGCTGTGATAGGCGCCGAGGGCGATGGCTTCGTTACCGGATAACAGTTGAAGTGTTTGTTTCATCCTGATTCACGCAAACTGCACATTTATTGGCCGTAGAGTGTTGAAATGAGCATATCACAGAACAAAAAGCTGCGCAATACTCGGTACATGTCGGCGGCCTTCAATCATTTTATCATACCGGTGCGGAGAGTGACAACGAGCGGGGGATAACCATGGGGCTTTTTGCGAATTTGTCCGGGGTGAATACGGGTGTCAGCCAGTGTCAGGGGGGCACGGTTTTCCCAGGGGTACCAAAAACAGGACGGAGACCAGCCCGCCGATACCGGCGGTGATGAACGACCAGGTCAGCGAACCGGTGGCATCGGCCAGCCAGCCGGCGACGATGGGGGACAGCGTTAGTCCCACGCCGAGGAACACCGTCCACAGACCGACGATGATGCCGCTCAGAGACCGGTCGAAGTAGTCCGACGCGCAAGCCGCGTAGAGCGCCCAGACCGCCCCGTACCCCATGCCGAACAGCGCCACGGACAGGTAAAAGGCCGGTCCGGAGAGCCAGGCCGTACCGGCGCATCCGGCCGTGATCAGCAGACCGCAGAGGACAAGGATGTACTTGCGGCGGACTTTATCGGAAACGTAGCCGAGCACGATTTTTCCCGCTATGGCGCTGGCCCCGGTAATGACGACCAGCCTTGTAGCGGCTTCATAGGTAAAGGCGAGGTCCTGGTTGGCGTAGGTGACGAGGAAGGTCAGCGGCACCATGACGGCGAACCCGGTGAGAAGGTAGGCCAGTCCGAGGAGCCAGAACCGGCCGTCGGCGAGGAGTCGCCGGTACACGGTGAGGATCGGCCCGGTCTGAGGTTTTTGCACCGGTGACCGCCCGGACATCTGCCGCTGGGGGTCTCTGACCAGGATATAGGTCAGGATGCCCATGACCACGGCCATGCCCCCCATCACCATCCAGGCCCGGTTCCAGCTCTGTGCGGCGATGATTTGCGGCAGCAGGGTGCTGACCAGGATAAGGCCGAGAGCGCTGCCGATGTCGATCAAGGCCAGCGTGGTGCCGCGGTACTTGTCGGTGGACCATTTCTGAGCCAGTGCCATGACGGGCACCCAGGTTGCCGCCGCACCGATCCCGACGATGGTGAAGTACAGGGAAGCGACGACCACGGACGAAGCATACGCCATGAGGAACGTCCCTGCTCCCAGGATAAGCATGAACAGGGTGAGTACCCGGCGGACGTTGAGACGGTCCGCCATCAGCCCGAGCAGCGGGGAGCAGATGGTATAAGCGATGAAGAAGCAGGAGTAGATGACGCCGGCTTCGGTCTTGGTGATATCCAGAGATGGCAGCATTTCCGGCAGCAGTATGCCGTACCCGTAGCGGATGCAGTACGCGATGAGAACGATGAGGAAGCAGGCGATGAAGACCGCCCAGCGGCGCCCGCTCATCGAAACTGATACCCCTTTACCGGTAGTCATCACTGCTTTCACTCACGTAACGTCCTTGGACTATACTAGGCTTTCACCGATACGGGTGTCAAAAATTTCCGCCGTGAGAGGACGGATTGCTTCGTGCGCCTCGGGCAGACCCGCAATGACAACCTCACAAAGC
>CAZQQL010000139.1:0-6119 GCA_964595455.1 uncultured Dehalococcoidaceae bacterium | reverse complement strand
CCGCCGGATCGCCGAAATAACCGTCCGGGGTAAGCCGCCGCGTTTCTTCCTCGCTCCGTCCGAACCCCCGCAGGTCTTCGGCGGTCAACTGTGTCGCCTTGAGTCCTCTGACGAACTCCGCATCAATGCCTTCCGGAAAGTACTTCATCATGACGGCCGTTTCCATGCTGCCGGCGTGGGCGTCCACGTACGGACCGGTCCCCACATCCAGCGGCGGCGCGTTCTTCTGGAGGAGAACGGTGTCCTCATCCCCGGTGACGCGCAGGCGGCGTAGGTCATGGTCAGTCACCATGTAGCGCACGTCCAACCCGGTCTCCCGCCGGGCTTCGGTTACGGCATCCAGCAGCACCCTGCAATGCTCGATGTCCGCATGCCAGTTCACGGTGAACACCTTCGCGAAACCCCAGTTCCGTAAGTTGGCCACAATGTCCACGATAAGGCTCTTCATGGTCTCCGGCCGCACAGAGAATGTGCCGGGGAAGATGGCCGTGGCTCGGCTGATGCCCCAGTACTGTGGCGGTGTGAGAAGCGCTTCCACTTCCATATCTGTTAGCAGCTTGCGGACCTTGACCGCGACGAGGTAGGCGGAATAGAGGTCGACGGCCAGCCCGAGGTGCGGGCCGTGTTCTTCGATGATGCCGATGGGCAGCAGCACGACGGCGCCGCGCCTGGCTGCGGCATCGATCTGCGGCCACGTCATATCGGCCATGGTGTCGGTGAAAATGGAGTAGCCCATGAGATACCTCCCAGATGGGGTTGCAGGTAAAAGAGTCAGGCGACAAACCGGACGATGACACCGATGGCAAAGAGGATAACGGCAAGCGCCAGCCCTATCCATCCGCCGAGCTTGAGCGCTCCGGGCTGGGGACTTTCCACATGCTTGAGCGTGAACTCGCGGAGGTCATGCTGCTCCGCCAGGGCCTCGAAGATCTTCTTCTCTTCATGCCGTCCCCAGAGGAGGGCCAGGATGCCCAGGCAGAAAAACACCGCCCCGATAATTACGAATACCAGCCAATCACCTTGCGTCATCGCCACCAGCCTGCCGCCTAATTTATCACACTATAGGCTATCCGTAAGGATTTTTCAAACACGAGTGATTCAAGCTCTTTCAGGCGCTGCAACGAAAGTATCGTGCTACTTCAACCGGTTAATGCGAGCGTCCCTGCCAGCGGTTGTCCAACTAACCCGAATCAATTCAGCGCCAAACCAGTCTATCGCCACCCGTTTGAGGGGCATACGGGGGGTTTTAAGTACCGGTCTCTAAAAGATAGCATCCCGCTCGTATTTGGAGTCTTCTTGCTGTAATCAACACCAAACGGCGGGTAGCCTGAGGCTACCCGCCGTTCTTGACGGGTCACGTCCCTGCCGGTCCGTTTACCAGACCGGCAACGAGATATTACCAGGGCGCTCCGGCTTCACCGGTCCGCCCGCAACGACGTTATCTCAGAGTTTCTTATTTAACTTCGACGGTCGCGCCGGCAGCTTCGAGTTTGGCCTTGGCGGCGGCAGCTTCGTCCTTGCTCACGTTCTCTTTAACGTTGCTGGGAGCGGCTTCCACCAGGTCCTTGGACTCTTTCAGACCGAGGGCGGTAAGTTCGCGGACGGCCTTGATGACGTTGATCTTGTTCGCGCCGATTTCTTTGAGCACGACGGTGAATTCCGTCTTCTCTTCAACTTCTTCAGCCGCCGGGCCTGCCGCCGGACCAGCCGCGATGGCGACCGGGGCTGCCGCGCTGACGCCGAAGACCTCTTCAAGCGCCTTTACAAGGTCGGCCAGTTCCATCACGGAAAGGCCCTTTATGCTTTCAATGATTCCATCGAGTTTGGCGTTGTCAGCCATGTTATGCTTCCTCCAGTTGTTTGATTCTTGCATTCAATACATTCATCACGCCGCGCAGCGTTCCCGCCAGTACATTGACGATGCCGTACAGCGGTGCCTGTATGCCGCCGAGTACCTGGGCGATGAGCACTTCTTTCGCGGGCAGCTTGGCGAGCTTTTCCACACCCTGGGCATCCAGGACGGTGTTCTCGAAGAAACCGCCCTTGATGGTGAGAATGGACTTAGACGCCTTGATGTACTCGGTAAGTACCTTGGCCGCTTCCGGTATCTCCCCGTGACCGAAGGCAACCGCCATCGGGCCGTTGAACCTGGGAACGAGTTCATCTTTCCCCAGATTTTTGGCGGCGATCTGGGCCAGGGAGTTCTTGATGACCCGGTACTCGATATTGGCGGCGCGCAGCTTGCGGCGCAGGTCGGTCATCTCCGCCATGGTGAGACCGCGATAGTCCGTCAGAATCCCGACGGTGCTTTTTTCCATCACCTGCTGGAATTCCGCTACTATCTGTTCTTTCTTCTCGGTTGGCATATTCTGTAACCTCCTCCGGGTAGCCTTCCGCCCCTCCTCCTCAAAAAGTAACGTCCCCGGGCATGAACTGCACGAGGACGCTGAATACAACCTTGCGGTCTGTTTCATCCTCGGCAGGCTTTGCTATTAAGTCCCGATTCTATCAGGACGCCCGCTGTCTCTGGACGCTGTATTCTATTGTTATGTCTATTCTAGCATGCCCGCGGCACGCTGTAAACTAGCCTGCTGTCAATGTCAGGGTCTGCGAAAGGTCGAGCTTGACCCCGGGTCCCATCGTGGACGTGATAAAGGCGCTCTTCACATACTGCCCCTTGGCCCCTGACGGCTTGGCCTTGACGACAGCTTCGACCACGGCGGTGAGGTTGTCCATCAGCGCCTGTTCTTCAAAACTGACCTTGCCGAGCGGAACATGGATGATGGCGGTACGGTCCAGCTTGTACTCCACGCGGCCCTTACGGGCGTCGTTGATTACGCGGGGAAGATCGTTCATCTGCGCCACGGTGCCGGCCTTGGGGTTCGGCATGAGGCCCTTGCGGCCGAGGATCTTACCAAGCTTACCGACCTTGCCCATCATCTCCGGTATGGCGATGGCGGTATCAAAGTCCGTCCAGCCTTCCTCAATCTTCTTGATGAGGTCGTCGCCGCCGACGAAATCGGCGCCGGCTTCCTGGGCTATCTTTTCAGCTTCACCCTGGGCAAAGACAAGAACGCGGACCTTTTTACCGAGACCATGCGGGAGAAGGGCGACGCCCCTGACCTGCTGCTGCGCATTGCGGGGGTCGAGGCCCATGCGAAGGTGGAGCTCAACGGTCTCATCGAACTTGGCGGGGGCCGCCTTCTTCATAACGTCGATGGCGTCTTTGGGAGTATAAGCGACGGTTTTGTCTACTTTCTGGGATGCTTCCACGTATTTTTTACCGCGTTTCATCTTACTCCACCTTTACGCCCATGCTGCGGGCGGTACCTTCGACGATTTTCTCGGCCGCCTGGATATCGTTGGCGTTCAAGTCCTTGATCTTCATCTCCGCAATCTCATGGAGCTTGGCGCGGCTGAGGGTAGCGAATACTTCCTGGCCGGGACGAGCGCCGGCCTTCTCGACACCGAGCGCCTTCTTGATGAGGTCCGAGGCGGGCGGCGTTTTGGTGACGAACGTGAACGAGCGGTCGTCATAAATGGTGATCTCGACCGGGACGATCGAGCCGGTCATCGATGCCGTGCGCTCGTTATATTCCTTGCAGAAGCCCATGATGTTGAGACCGTGCTGGCCGAGGGCGGGACCCACCGGCGGGGCCGGATTGGCCTGCCCGGCAGCTATCTGCAACTTCACGACTGCTTTTACTTTTTTTGCCATTGCAGTTCTCCGGAAACCTAAAGTTTATCTATCTGTAAGAAGTCAAGCTCCACCGGCGTTTCCTGACCGAACAAGGAGAGAAGCACCTTGACTTTCCCTTTTTCCATGTTTATCTCGTCCACGACGCCGACAAACTCCACAAAAGGCCCGTCGACAACCCTGACGCTCTGTCCTTTACGGTAGCCCACCTTGACCTTCGGGGCTTCCGCGGACATCTGGTTGAGTATCTCCGCTACTTCTTTTTCATCCAGCGGTGTGGGTGTGGTACCGCTCCCCACAAAGCCGGTCACGCCCGGCGTATTCCGCACTACGCCCCAGCTTTCCTCGTTCATGTTCATCTCGACGAGGACATAGCCGGGTAATATCTTCCGGGTCACGGTCCGGCGGCGGCCGCTGCGTACCTCGATCTCTTCTTCCGTGGGAATCACCACCTGGGTGATCTCGTTCCCGTAGTCCATGAACTTGATACGCTGCTCCAGGTTCTTCTTGACGCGTTCTTCATGCCCGGAATAGGTATGAATCACGAACCATCTTTTACCGTTCTCCGCCAAAGTTACCTCACTCCTGATCTGGATGAGAAAATGTAAACGGTTATAGCCCGCCGGAGGTCACTAGTACCGGAGGACATAACCGTTACTCCTAGTTACCGACGAAAACCCGGCTGACCAGTTCCGAGAACCCGAAGTCCAATGCTCCCAGTACGGCGGCGGCTACCACGGTAACCAGAAGCACCAGACCGGTAAGATAGACTACTTCCCGCTTGGAAAGCCAGACTACTTTTTTGAGTTCGTTAAATATCTCGCCGAAGTAGGAGAAGAGCCGAAACCCTTTTTTCTTGGTTGCTGCCTGTGTCATGACGGTCTCTTTCAACCAGGGAAACCCCGGTTACTTGGCCTCCCGGTGAATGCGGTGCTGGCGGCAGCGGGGGCAATATTTGTTGAGTTCCAGGCGCTGGGAATCATTCTTGCGGTTCTTCGTGGTTGTGTAGGTGCGCTCCTTGCATTCCGTACAGGCAAGGTATATCACACCCCGAGCTTCTGCTTTCTTTGCCATTTTGCTCTATTTTCCTGCTGATGTATTCAGCCCGGAAGGGAAGCCGTTCCTTCCCGCCTTAGTGCGGTCCGGTCTGCTTCCCTTTCCGTATTCTTTCTTTTTATGGCCCGGCGGACCGGGCTTTTTGGTTACTCGAGGATCTTGGTGAACGTGCCGGCGCCGACGGTCCTGCCGCCTTCGCGGATGGCGAAGCGGAGGCCCTCTTCAAGAGCGACCGGGTAGATCAGCTTGATCTTCATGTTGATATTATCGCCCGGCATGACCATTTCCACGCCCTCGGGCAGTTCAATGGTCCCGGTGACATCCGTGGTCCGGATGTAGAACTGCGGCTTGTAGCCGTTGAAGAACGGCGTGTGGCGGCCGCCTTCGTCCTTGGTCAGTACGTAGACCTGGCCTTCGGCATAGGTGTGCGGTTTTATCGTGCCGGGGGCCGCTAGGACCATACCGCGCTCAATGTCACCGCGTTCAACACCGCGGAGCAGTGCGCCGACGGCGTCGCCGGCTTCAGCCTGGTCGAGCGACTTGTGGAACATTTCCAGACCGGTGATGACCACCTTGCGAGGCTGGTGATGAAGGCCGACGATTTCAACTTCATCGCCGACCTTGCAGACGCCGCGCTCGACTCTGCCGGTGGGTACGGTGCCGCGGCCCTTGATGCTGAATACATCTTCAACGTGCATCAGGAACGGCTGATCGACGGGGCGCTGCGGGGTGGGAATGTAGCTGTCAACGGCTTCCATCAGCTTAAGGATGGGTCCGCACCACTGGCAGTCAGCGCTGCCGCAGCCGCATTCGAGCGCCTTCAGAGCGCTGACACGGACGATGGGAATCTCATCGCCGGGATATTCATACTTGCTGAGCAGTTCGCGAAGTTCGACTTCGACAAGCTCGAGCAGTTCTTCGTCATCCATCATGTCGACCTTGTTCAGGGCGACGACCATGTAAGGCACCTGCACCTGGTGGGCCAGGAGGATGTGCTCGCGGGTCTGCGGCATCGGGCCGTCTGGAGCGCTGACAACGAGGATTGCGCCATCCATCTGGGCGGCGCCGGTGATCATGTTCTTGATGAAGTCGGCGTGTCCGGGGCAGTCGATATGGGCATAGTGCCGCGTCTTCGTTTCGTATTCGATATGAGCAATGGCAATGGTGACGCCACGCGCGCGTTCTTCCGGCGCATTATCGATGCTATCGAATGCGCGGTACGAGGTGTTACTCATCCCGGCCTTGGAAAGAACCAGCGTAATCGCCGCTGTCAGCGTGGTCTTACCGTGGTCAACGTGGCCGATGGTGCCGACGTTAACGTGCGGCTTAGTCCTCTCAAATTTCTGCTTTGCCATTTCATCCTCCG
>CAZQQL010000138.1:0-6321 GCA_964595455.1 uncultured Dehalococcoidaceae bacterium | reverse complement strand
TACTGCGGCAGGTTGACGATGAGCGTCATCGTCTCGCCGCCCCAGGCTTCTACCTGCTGGGATATCAGCGAACAGATCGAGGTAGGTCCTTCGTAATGGCTCGATGAAATACCGAGCTTTTCCAGCTGCCGGGCAAGGCGCTCGGGGGCCCCGCCCCCGGAAACCAGCGGCGGCCGCGTGTGAGGCACGAAATTGTACATGCTCCCGATGAGCGAGAAACGCCGGATATCGAACTGCTCCAGTACCGAGACCACCGATTCCACAAAGTACTCGCCCAGCATATGGGGTTCCAGTAACCGTATATAGATGAGGTCCGGACCGTCAGCCCGCTGCGAGTAGGAAAGACGGGTGTTCGGCATTCTCATCCGCCGCTTTCCCATATCGAAGTACGTCATCGGCCGGTAGCGCGTCAGATCATAAAAACTGCCGGGACGCACCAGTTCTCCCATGGGATAAGCGTCGGTCTCGTCTTCCAGCCAGGAAACCGTCATCGAGCCCACGTTGCCGGCGTCGATCCACGGCTCCAGCATCGCGATGACATGCGGCTCGCGCAACTCCGGCACGGGTTCTTCGAGTTCGAACGCCTTGATTCTCATAGTTTTATTATAACACGCTCGCTTGCCCGTCTCTCCGCCCGCGTCATTCCAAGCCCACAGCAATCCGTACACCCATGATTGCCCCTTCCGCCGGAGCCTTTGCACTGACACCTTGCTCCAACAACCGGACAAAAATAAAGAGCAGTACCAGCGCGCCATCCCCTTGACAAACCCACTAACGCCTGATATATTTAGTAATAATTCTCATTACTGATTATGAAGGAACACAGAGAAACCAGGCAGCGTCAGGCTATCCTCGAGGTCTTGCAGGGGACGACAACGCATCCCACAGCCGATGCTATTTATGAAGAGGTCAAGAAGCTGGTCCCCTCCATCAGCAAAGGGACGGTCTATCGCAACCTCAAGGTACTGCGGGAAATGGGCATGATCGCGGAACGGAAACTGGACGACACGATGGCTCACTACGATTACCGCTGCGAGCCGCATGCCCACTTCCATTGTCAGCATTGCGGCGGCGTCCTGGATGTCGAAGGTTCGTTCGACGCCGGACTCGATAAACTGGTCGAACAGGCGACCGGCCTCCGCATCTACAGTCATGAACTGGAATTCCGCGGCCTCTGCCGCGATTGTCAGAAACAATAATAACAATAAGGAGGATACAGTTGGCTAAATCGATCAAGGGCACCCAGACGGAAATCAATCTGCTGACCGCGTTCGCCGGAGAATCCCAGGCGCGCAACCGCTATACGTTCTTCGCCAGCGTCGCGAAGAAAGAAGGCTACGAACAGATCGCCAACATATTTACGGAAACCGCCGGCAATGAAAAGGAACACGCCGAGATCTTCTTCAAGTACCTGGAAGGCGGCGACGTGACCATTACCGCGGAGTACCCCGCCGGGAAGATCGGCGCCACGCTGGAAAATCTGAATGCCGCGGCGGACGGTGAGAAGCTGGAGTGGAGCGAGATCTACATGGGCATGGAAAAGACCGCCCGCGAAGAAGGCTTTGAAGAAATAGCCGTCTCCTTCAAGGAGATCTCCGAGGTAGAGGAATTTCACGAGAAGCGCTACCGCAAGCTGGCCGCTAACGTAAAGGACGGTACGGTGTTCAAGAAGAAGACCACCGTCAAATGGCATTGCACCAACTGCGGCTACATCCACGAAGGACCGGAGGCGCCCGATATCTGTCCGGCCTGCAAACACGCGCAATCCTACTACGAACTGCTCGCGGAAAATTACTAGAACTTGCTACTTTTAACGGCCGCCCCCGCATGGGAGCGGCCGCTTCCTTCTTTTGATACCGTGGGTATACTGTAAGTACTACAGATACCCCTTAAGGAGGGTTACTATGCAGGAAGATACCACAACGAAGAAACCGGTTATGGGCCGCGGCACGTCCAACAAGGACTGGTGGCCGAACCAGCTTGACCTCAAGGTCCTTCATCAGCACTCCCCGCTGGGTGATCCCATGGGGGAGGACTTCAACTACGCCGAGGAATTCAAAAAACTCGACCTTACCGCCCTGAAGAAAGACATCTGCGACGCGATGACTGACTCGAAAGACTGGTGGCCGGCTGATTACGGCCACTACGGCCCGCTCTTTATCCGCATGGCCTGGCACAGCGCCGGTACCTACCGCATGGGCGACGGCCGCGGCGGCGCCGGTTCCGGTACCCAGCGCTTTCCGCCCCTCAGCAGCTGGCCGGACAATATCAACCTGGATAAGGCACGCCGCCTGCTCTGGCCCATCAAGCAGAAATACGGCCGTAGTATCTCCTGGGCTGACCTCATGGTCCTCGCCGGGAACTGCGCGCTGGAATCGATGGGACTCAAGACCTTCGGCTTCGGCGGCGGCCGCGTCGATGTCTGGGAACCCCCGGAGGACATCTACTGGGGCACCGAGGATGAATGGCTCGGCGACAAGCAGCGCTACTCCGGCGAACGCGACCTGGAAAATCCCCTCGCCGCGGTCCAGATGGGCCTCATCTACGTTAACCCGGAAGGTCCGGGCGGCAATCCGGACCCCGTCGCATCCGGCCGGGACGTACGCGAGACTTTCGCCCGCATGGCCATGAACGACGAAGAGACCGTCGCCCTCGTGGCCGGCGGCCATACCTTCGGCAAGAGCCACGGCGCCGGACACCCTTCCCACGTCGGCCCGGAACCCGAAGCCGCCCCCATTGAAGAGCAGGGCCTCGGCTGGAAGAGCAGCTTCGGATCCGGTAAAGGCGTCCATACCATCAGCAACGGTATCGAAGGCGCCTGGACCCCGACCCCCATCGTCTGGGACAACAGCTATTTTGACGTCCTGTTCGGCTATGATTGGGAACTGACCACCAGCCCCGCCGGCGCCAAACAGTGGCGGCCTAAGGGAGGCGCTGGGGCGGATACCGTGCCGGACGCCCATGACCCCAACAAACGCCATGCCCCAATGATGACCACGGCGGACCTTTCCCTGAGGTTCGACCCCATCTATGAGCCCATCGCCCGGCGCTTTCAGAAAGACCCGGCGGCTTTCTCCGACGCCTTTGCCCGCGCCTGGTTCAAGCTGACCCACCGCGATATGGGCCCCCGCTCCCGGTACCTCGGTCCGGAAGTCCCCGCCGAAGAACTCATCTGGCAGGACCCCGTCCCCGCCGTCGACCACAAACTGATCGATGATAAAGACATCGCCGAGCTCAAGAACAAGGTCCTCGCCTCCGGTCTCTCCGTCTCGGACCTGGTTACCACCGCCTGGGCTTCGGCTTCCACCTTCCGCGGCTCTGACAAGCGCGGCGGCGCCAACGGCGCCCGCATCCGCCTGGCCCCGCAGAAAGACTGGGAAGTCAACCAGCCGGAACGCCTGGCCAAAGTGCTCCGGACTCTGGAGGGAATTCAGAAAGAGTTTAACGCCGCTCAGTCCGGCGGTAAGAAGGTCTCCCTCGCGGACCTGATCGTCCTCGCCGGGTGCGCCGGCGTAGAGCAGGCCGCCAGGAACGCAGGCCATAATGTGACCGTGCCCTTCACAGCGGGCCGCACGGACGCCTCACAGGAACAGACCGACGCGGCATCCTTCGCCGTGCTCGAACCCGCAGCGGATGGCTTCCGCAACTACCAGAAGAAGAAGTACGCCGCTTCGCCGGAAGAAATGCTGATCGATAAAGCCCAGCTCCTGACGCTGACTGCACCGGAAATGACCGTCCTCATCGGCGGCCTGCGCGTCCTGGGCGCCAACTTCGGACAATCGCAGAACGGCGTCTTCACGAAACGTCCCGGAACGCTGACGAATGATTTCTTTGTGAACCTGCTTGATATGGGCACGATCTGGAAGCCGGTATCCGAAGACAATAACCTTTTCGAAGGCCGCGACCGCCACACGGATGAACTCAGGTGGACCGGCACCCGCGTCGACCTCATCTTCGGCTCGCATGCCCAGCTTCGCGCCCTCGCGGAAGTCTACGCCTGCGCAGACTCGAAGGATAAGTTCGTCAACGACTTCATCAAGGCCTGGAACAAGGTCATGGACCTCGATCGTTTTGACCTTGCTGCATAATATACTATAGACCGCCACCCGGCGGGGAAACCCGCCGGGTGAATACTGATCCAGTGAAAAGGAGGGAACCGTTATGCCGGAAGAATTCAAGCCTGGGTGTCAGAGACCGGCGATCAAGAAGCCGGACGGCGAGCCCGCTGCCGCCGCCGAAACAATCGTAAAGGAGGGAAAGCCAGCTATGGTCAAGGTAGGGAAACCCGCTCCGGATTTTACCGCCGCCGGGTATCTGAATGGGAAATTCATGAACTTCAACCTGTCCGAGTACAAAGGGAAATGGGTGCTTCTCTGCTTCTACCCCGGTGATTTCACCTTCGTTTGAGCCACGGAAATCTCAGCAGTTGCTGAGAAATACCCCGAATTCCAGTCCCTCGGCGTCGAGGTCTTCTCTGTCAGCGTTGACAGCATCTACGTCCACAAGATGTGGAACGACCATGAACTCTCCAAAATGATCAATAAGAACATGCCCTTTGCCATGCTCTCCGATCAGGACGGCAGCATCGGCAAACTCTACGGCATCTACGATGAAAACTCGGGCGTAGAGACCCGGGGCAGGTTCATCATCGACCCCGACGGCAATATCCAGGGCTTCGAGGTCCTGACCCCTTCCGTCGGCCGCAACGTCGCCGAATCCCTTCGCCAGGTCAAGGCGTTCCAGCTTGTCCGCGCGTCCGGCGGGACAGAAGCCACTCCCTCCGGCTGGCAGCCCGGCAAAGACACGCTCAAACCCAACCCCGATCTCGTCGGCAACGTGTGGAAGGTCTGGAAGGTCAACCAGGCCTTCGACTGATCAATAGCCACCCTCTCATCCTGAGCCTCTCGAAGGATGGGATTAGAAGGTCAATCGTCCCCCTCTCTGCATGCGGAGAGGGGGACCGAGGGGTGAGGTCTTCACAACACCGGTCCGCACCGTCGTCCCCTGCTCCCTCAATGATAGAAGGCGAAAAAGAGGAGACATCATTGCCCTTTTCAATATGCTGTTCATCAATACTGACCCGGCCTTGCTATGTTCATCCCTTCTCCCTGTGATGGGAGAAGGTGAGGATGAGGGTACGTCTTTGCGTGTTTCATTAAACCGGTCACCAATCATGACCTTGAATTGCACCATCGTCCCTTCTCCCTCGATTGAAGAAGGTCAGAGCCTGCTCCGGACTTGATCCGGGGATGAGAGAAATTTTGTAGGGTGGGCAAAACCCTTCCCCCCTTTTTGCCCACCGGAATCATCGCTCATAAAAAACCTCATGCCGAGCCTCACGAACCACGACAGCCCACATCCGCCTCGCCGTTTTCATGTATACTGGAAACAAGATCAAACCTGGAGGTGTGTATGCCCAAAGTAGACTTTTATTGCTGGGCCAGGTGAACCACCTGCCGAAAAGCAAAAGAGTTCCTTTTGCAAAATCAAATTCCGTTCGACCAGCGTGACTTCTTCCATAAACCGTTCAGCCGGCAGGAGATCGTCCGCCTGCTGGCCGGCCGCCCCGCCATGGAAATGTTCAACCCCCGCAGCCCGGCCGTCAAGAAACTCGACCGTGAACCGGAGCTGTACTCCGATGATGAACTCATCGACCTCATGACCGCGGAACCCCGCCTCATCCGCCGCCCCGTAGTAAAGATAGATGGCAAGGCCCACTTCAGCGCCGATGCCCGGAAGCTGGGGGAACTGCTGGGATGAAAATTCTTCAGCAAATGAAACATGAGACCAGGATTACTGTAAAGCTGTACAACAAGGTTGGTTCGCGTCAAGGAGTAACAAATGGCGGTTATTGATTCGATCACAGCGTTCGCGCAAACGATCCCGGCGGAACTCAAAGAGAAAAAGGGTCTCTATGAACTGTCGTTTGTCGTTGCGGAGAGAAAGGCCTTCCTCTCCCGGCAGAAGCTGGAATACCAGGCCAGATTCAGGGTAGACGAGGACAAAAAGCTGGTCAGGTTCACCGAAATGCTCAAGGAGTCCGGCTCGGGGATGTCTTCCGGCGATTCCTCCCCCGGTTTTGGCTTTAAAGCTGAGACCTACAGCACGAAAGGCAAACAGCGGGAAGGCTCCATCGAGGAGCAGTCCACCCTCTTCGGCAAGAAGTACGAGTACCGGTTCGATTTCAAGTCCATCCGCGCGAAGTTCCAAGAGCTCGCCCGGAAAAACGGGTATGACTTCGAATACAAACTGACCGGTATCGGTTTGTAGCCAGGTCTCGGCTGGTCTTTCACCAGTTGCGGCTCGATCGCCATTACTTGA
>CAZQQL010000137.1:0-6328 GCA_964595455.1 uncultured Dehalococcoidaceae bacterium | reverse complement strand
TGAAGGACATCATGTCCGGCGCGGCGGGACTGCGACAGGCTTCCGACCCGCTTGTTGAAGCGCTGGCCGACGGACTTAAAAACAGAAGTAAAATCCGGTAAATACGTAGCGTCCGCGCAATTTTTTATCACAGGCTGTGCTTACGTTGCGGACTAACGCCGCCCTTACCGACAGCTATCGGCAGCGGCCCCTTTTCAACCATGGGCAACACCCTTTCCGGACCAATAATTTGAAGCTGATTTTGCCATTTTTCACTTGAAAATTGGTTTGGGGGCTAGTATAGTAAAAAAGATGCCTCTGCTAACCATGAACGACGCGAAAAGGGTCCTCAACCCCGGCGTTCCCCGCCTCCTCGCGGACATCAGCCGATTCCTTTCCGGAAAAGGTATTGCCGCGTATGTGGTAGGGGGATTCGTGCGTGACGCGCTGCTTGACCGGGCGACGGACGATATCGACATCGCCGTGCATGCGGACGCCGTGCGCCTGGCGCCGGAACTGGCCCGGGCGCTCAACGCCAAGGCGGTCACGCTGGATGCGGAGAACCGTATCAGCCGCCTGGTACTGCCGGGGCACGAATGGTCCGTGGACCTGACCAGTTTCAGCGGGAGCATCGAAGAAGACCTCGCCCGGCGCGATTTCACCATCAATGCGATGGCCTTTGAACTGGAAGGAGCTACTTTCGAGTTCGGTGAAAGCCGCTGCATCGATCCGTTCAACGGCCGGGACGACCTGCGTCGAGGGCTGGTCCGCGCGGTGGATGGTTCCGTCTTCTCCGAAGACCCCGCCCGCCTGCTGCGGGCAGTGCGCATCGCCGCGGAGCTGGGTTTTAGCATCGAACCGGAAACCGAAGCGCTGATGCAGCGGGACGCCGGCCTCATCGCTGGAGTGGCCGGGGAGCGGACGCGGGAAGAATTTCTGCGCCTCCTCGCCCCGTCCGGGGCGGCGGAACGGCTCTTTCACCTGGACCGGCTGGGGTTGCTGATCGCGCTGATACCGGAACTCGGACCGGCGCGAGGCACCGACCAGCCCAGGGTCCATGTCTGGGACGTGCTGGGGCATTCGATCCGGACCGTTGCCGCGGTGGAATTCATTCTTCACGAAGGCCGCTGGGACTATGTAACGGAAGATATTTTGTCTGTTGTCCCGTGGTCGGACGAACTCCGCGGGCACTTCCGGCGGGTAGTCAATCACGGCAGCACGCGCGGAGTGCTCCTCAAGCTCAGCGGCCTGCTGCATGACATTGGCAAACCGGCCACCAAGACCGTTGAAGAAGACGGGCGGGCCCGGTTCCTGGGGCACCCGCAGTTAGGGTCAGACACCGTCACCTCCATCATGGAGCGGCTGCGTTTCAGCCGCCGGGAGACGCAACTGGTTTCCCAGATGGTGAAATACCACATGCGCCCCACCCAGATGAGCAATGTGGGACTGCCAACGGGGAGAGCTATCTATCGCTTTTTCCGCGATACCGGGGACGCCGGCATCGATATCCTCTACCTGTGCCTGGCCGACCACCTGGCGGCGCGCGGCGCCACGCTGGACCTGCAGGAATGGAACGGCCATACCGCGATGACAGCCTACATCCTGCAGCAGCATTACGGAACGGCCGCGCAACCCCGTACCGCGAAGTTATTGAACGGCCATGATATACTTAAGACATTCGGCCTGGAACCGGGGCCGCGCATCGGGGAACTGCTGGAAGCCCTGCAGGAAGCCCAGGCGGCCGGTGAAATCACCGACCGGGAGCAGGCCGTCGATTATATCCGTCAAATGTTAAACGGACCGGACCGCCGCGGGGCGGACCGGTCATCTCAGGGAGAGAAATGACCAGAAAAAATTTATTCGTGCTGGTGGTAATCCTGGCAATCTTCGGGTTCACCCTGTGGACCATCCTGCCGCTGGACTCCAACCGCCTCGGCCGAGACGGGCTCAAGCTCGGCCTGGACCTGGTCGGCGGCGTTCACCTTGTCTATCAGGCGGACTTTGCGGACAACATGACCGCGGACGAGAAGGATGCGGCCCTCGAGCGGACCATCATCACCATTGAAAACCGTATCGACAAGTACGGCGTTGTCGAGCCGATCATCCAGCGGATGGGGGATGACCGCATCCTCATCCAGTTGCCGGGCTTTACGGACATCGACTCCGCCAAGCAGCTTGTCGAGCAGACCGGCTTCCTCGAATTCCGGGAAGTGGAGGTCAATGGTTCCGGCCAGGTAGTGACATTGAACAACTATCTCAGCCAGGACAATCTGCAGTTCGTGAACCAGCAGGAAGCCGGGGACCGGCTTTTCTCCATCACCGAGTACAACAGCGAGGAACAGAAACAGGAACACCGGACGGTAGCCATTCTTACTAAAGATAATGAAGGCAACGTGTACTTTATCAACGCGGCCGGGGACAGGATCGAGAAAGACACGCTCTCGGCTTACGGAGACACTCCTGCCTGGATACCCGCCCGGGGGACCGGCGGCGAACAACTGACCGGCGGGCTTCTCGCCGACGCCCAGCCGCTCCAGGACACTTCCGGCGTCATTCCGAAGTACGTGGTCGGCATCGAGTGGACCGCCGAAGGCACCGCGTTATTCGACCAGGTAGCCAGCAAGCTCTACAACCGGGGCAGTGAGGGCGGCATCGAGCGCGCCCTGGGCATCTTCCTGGACAGCACGATGCTCTCCTACCCGCAGATCAAGCAGGCGACGTATGGTTCATCCGCAGAAATCACAGGCAATTTCACACCGCAGGAAGTGGAAGAACTGGCAAACCTGCTCAAGTCCGGTTCGCTGCCGATCCCGCTGGAGAAGCCGCCGCTGTACCAGGAGACGATCTCCGCGACGCTGGGCGCTAACTTCATCGACATGAGCTGGAAGGCCGGTCTCATCGGCATCGCCCTGGTCATGATCTTCATGATGTTCTACTACCGGGCGCCGGGCGTTGTGGCGAGCCTGGCCCTGATGATCTACGGCGTTATCGTCCTGTCCATCTTCAAGCTGTGGCCGGTCACGCTCAGCCTGGCCGGTCTGGGAGGGTTCATCGTCTCCATCGGCATGGCGGTGGATGCCAATGTCCTCATCTTCGAGCGTTTCAAAGAGGAGATGCGCAAGGGGAGGACGCTGGGAGCCGCCGTGGAAGAAGGTTTCAATCGGGCGTGGTCGGCCATTCTTGACAGTAACGTGACCACCATGATCGCCTGTGTCATTCTCATCTGGCTGGCGTCCAGCGTGATCGCCAGTTCCCAGGTGATGGGTTTTGCCGTTACGCTGCTCATTGGCGTTATCATGAGCATGTTCACCGCCATCGTCATCACCCGGACGCTGCTCCGCCTCTTCGTCTCCAGCGGGCCGGGCAGGAACACGAGGCTATATCTTGCGAACTGGGGTAAGAAATGAAATTCGATATCATCGGTAAGAGATACTGGGCTTTCCTGATCTCAGGGATACTGATACTCATCAGCGTCATTTTCCTGGCGACCGCGGGGCTGAAACCGGGTATCGAATTCAGCAGCGGCTCCATCCTGACGGTGAACCTGGAAAACGATGTTACCTACGAAGACTTCAAGCAGGCCGTCGGCGACATCGGCTATACGGACGCCGTCATCCAGAAGACTTCAGCGGGGGACTTCCTCATCCGGACCAAGGAACTGACCGACGAGGAGAAGAACTCTCTCGAAAGCCAGCTCGAAGCGCGGTTCGGAGCGCTTTCCGAGGCCTCATTCAGTTCGATATCGCCGCAGGCCGCATCGGAGACCATCAACAGCGCCATCATTGCGGTGCTGATAGCTTCCGTGGGCATCCTGCTCTACATCACGTGGGCTTTCCGGCGGATGCCGAAACCGTTCCGGTACGGCGCCTGCGCGGTCATCGCGCTCATCCATGATGCGCTGGTGGCGCTCGGCGTGTTTTCCATCCTCGGCGTGCTGCTGGGATGGGAGACCAACCTGATGTTCATCACAGGCATCCTGGCGGTCATCGGGTACAGCGTCAACAACATGGTGGTCATCTTCGACCGTATCCGTGAAAACACGCTCCGCGGGGTCCACTATGACTTCGAGATAACGGTCAATCACAGCCTGGTGGAGACCCTGAGCCGGTCCTTCAACACCAGTCTCACCACCCTGATCACGGTCCTGGCCCTGCTGCTGTTCGTCGGTTCGACGATCCAGAACTTTGCGGTGGTGCTGCTGGTCGGCATCCTGGCCGGGCTTTTCGATTCGATCTTCGTAGCGCCGGGACTGCTGGTGATGTGGGACAAGGGCGAGTGGAACCGGTTGATCCCTTTTAGAGGACATTCAGCGAAAAAGGCCGAAGCCGTAAGGTAAAACATGTTTTCCGGCACCAGCGGAGCAGCCAGACTCTCCGTGATTGTCGTCGTCACCCTGATCGTTATCAAGGTGGTGACGGGCATTATCACCGGAAGTCTCAGCGTGCTGGCGCAGGCGACGGACAGCTTCCTGGACCTTTTCGCCGTTATCGTCACCCTGGCAGCGGTACGTTTCTCCGCCAAGCCGGCCGATGCGGAACATCCCTTCGGGCATGGTAAGGCGGAGAACGTAGCCGCGGTGGTGCAGGCGGTCCTCATATTCGTCGCCGGCGGCTCCATCATCTACTCCGCCGTCCAGCGCGGCCTTTCGCAGACCGCTCTGGAGACCACGGAAGCCGGTATCGCGGTGATGGCCGTGGCGGTCATCGCGAGTTTCTTCCTTTCCCGCTATTTGAAAAAGGTGGCCCGCCAGGAAGATTCGCTGGCGCTGGCGGCCAATGCGGACAACATCAACGCGGACATCTATTCATCGCTCGTGGTGCTGGCTGGTCTCGTCATCGTCCGGTTTACGGGCCTGTACATCATCGACAGCATTCTGGCGGGCCTTGTAGCGCTGTTCATCCTGAAGGTGGGGCTGGACGTACTGAGGACGTCATTCGGCGGGCTGGTGGATGTCCAGTTGCCGGAAGAAGAGGTGAACGGCATCAAGGCGGCCATTACCGAGCATACGGGCATAGAAGTGGTGGAATTCCACAAGCTGCGCACCCGCAAGGCCGGGAGCCACCGGTATGTGGACGTTCACCTGGTGATGCCGAAGAGCACCAGCCTGGAAACCGCCCATGACATGACCGAACACCTGGAGATAGACATACGGCAGCGGCTCAGGAATGCGGACGTAACGATACACGTGGAGCCCTGCGACGACAACTGTCCGGAGTGCGGAATCATTGCGTGCGAGGACAGGAAGAGTTAATACAGGTCAAAAGTCAAAGGTCAAAAGTCAAAAGGACAAGTCAAAAGGTAAAAGTTATCGACGTCTTACAGCGGGCTGGTTGGTCAGGTTTTGTTCTCCCTGATGGAAAACCCCCTCGCTCCCATTTAGTCACAAGTTTTCGAGCCGCTGTATCAATTAGCAGTACCATACCAGACTATTGTGTGAATCAGAATTTAACGAGACAGCTCATGCCTAACATAGAACAAATCACTCATCACTGCACTTGAATGCGAACAAAATAACCACACGTGAAAATACGCTCCCCACGTTCATATTCTGCATCTTCATCCAAGCTTAGCCCCACCATACCCAAGTTGGAGCAACCATCCCTACAACAACATATGGCATTGTTAGGTGACTGTACGGGATCCTTCCACGAGACGCTATACTTTCCATGATATTTTCTCCGATGATATTCACAAAACACTCCTGACATTGCATCCTCCTATTTTTTATGCGTCACTGATTGACCACAAAAGAACAGTATATTGCATTCCAGAAATTCACACGACCAAATATCCGACGTACTCGGTATGCATCACTCGCAAGTGGGTGGTTTGTGCTTCTCAATGAACCGCAGCTATGCTTGGGTTTTGTTAGACTCGAATCCCCCTCAATCCCCCTGTGCAAGGGGGACGATAGATAATATCGACCGATTGATCAGCGATAGAGGCATCTTATCGCTGTCGGCTTAATCAGATTCCCGATCAGGTCGGGAATGACACGGACAATGTCCGAAAAACCGGCTTAGTTCTCAGGCACACCGGGACCAGTTGTGACTTTGTGTCGCCGGACGTCCAGGACTACCATTATAGCGACGACGACTGCGATACCTACCCAGAGGACCCACTTTGCGATGTCCCAGATGCCGGTGTTGAAGTAATCGTCGAGGCCGTTGGCGATGAACTGACCGCCGAAGTAGGACAGCGCCAGGCCAAGGGCGATGAAGACCCACTCCTGGACGCGGACGCTCCAGAAGGAGCGCGTCTTGTAGATGCTGACAGACACGAGGGTCAGCCAGACGAAGTCGCAGAGCCAGTGGACGATGATGAAGAACGGCAGGCCCCAGCTTCCCAC
>CAZQQL010000136.1:0-6538 GCA_964595455.1 uncultured Dehalococcoidaceae bacterium | reverse complement strand
TGCATATACTACCTCATCTATTTATTCCCGGTCTCGATTCATCTACGTTTAGCAATAAGAAATTATGTTTGACGGCAGGCTGTTTCAGTTCTGTTCCGCTGTCTACGGGCTTGTATCATCGTAACTGCCTTCTCATGACGAGTTTCTGGTCCGTTTCATGATACACGGCAAAACCGCTCTGTTTATACATCTCCGCAGGACCCATGAAATCCTCGGCTTCGTTGATAAACTCTTTATTCGGATATGCCTCGATAAAATCAAAACCATCATGGGCGGCATCCTCACAGACACGCGCCAGGAGTTGCCTGGCAACACCCTTTCTCTTCATCTCCGGCGCAACCGTGAAGCAGAATATCGATTTCACCTTCGGGCCGTTGGTTGGTTCTTCGGTTGGCACGGCCCCCATGAACCGCCGCCAGCAGTAGCATTTCAGGCAGTCCGATTTCGTATTAGCGTTGCACCACCCTACTACCTTGCCGTCACAATAGGCGAGATAGCCCTGTATGTTGTCGCCATGGATGTAACGGATGGCTAAGTCCCTTCTTTTCTCCACTGTCGAGAAGTCTCTGCCTTCAGAATCATCGTTACACCACCACACACAATAACACCTGTGCTCGGGTTTATTATCGGCATGCGGCGTCGTGTCAAAAAAGCGCACATAATCTCCCGTCAGTTCCGGCGTCAGTTCGCGTATCTCTATATTCAATTTACCTGCTCCCGTCTCACCTTGTTGTTTATACCGGTGTTGAACTGCTCTCACCCAGGGCAGGGATGATGCCCGGCAATCAGTAAAGAATAGCACTTGTGTTCTATTATTGTCAAGAAGGTTTTGTCACTTTTTTCAAGCAATGGGCGTAAAGCGCTTCGTTCTGCGGACCTGCAGCCCGCCCTGCGTGCCTTCCACCTTTCCCCCAAAACAAAATCCCCCGGCCTTGATGAGGCCGGGGGATTAACTACTCATTATTCCAGGCTGATACCTAGAAATCTATCTCTTTCAGGTCGGGGCTGATGATCAGCTTGGGTTCGGTGACGGACTGCACGTCCTCGGCGGTCAGGCCGGCCATGACTTCCTTCAGGACCATGCCTTCCGGCGTGATCTCGATGACCGCCAGGTCCGTGAACAGCATCGCAACCTTCCCGACCGTTGTCGCGGGATAGGTAAGCTCTTTGACGATCTTGTACTCGCCGTTCCGGGTGATGTGCTCCATGGCGATGAACAGCTTCTTGGCCCCGGCGCACAGGTCCATCGACCCGCCGATGTTGCCGACGAACAGCCCGCGGGCAGGGTTAGACCAGCCGGCGTAGTCGCCGCGGTCGTTGATCTGCAGCGCGCCCATAACGGCTATGTCGATGTGCCCGCCGCGGATCATCCCAAAGGACTCGGCGATGTCGAAGTAGGAGGAACCGGGCATCTCGGTGACCGGCTGGCAACTGGCGTTGATCAGGTCCTGGTTGACCTCATCGCCGTAGGCCAGCGCGCCCGTCTTAAGCATGCCGATCTCTGACTGCAGGTTCACATCCTTGCCTTCGATCCAGTTACTGATGAGGGTCGGGATGCCGATCCCCAGGTTGACGTAGCTTCCTTCCGGTATTTCACGGCTGACCCGCAGGGCGATCATTTCCCGCGGCATTCCTTCAAATTTCACACTTGGAGACATTGAATACTCCTCCTCGATTAGTCGATTGTGATGGCGAACTGTGGACGCTCGACCTTGACCATGCGGTGGACGTAGATGCCGGCGGTATGCACATCATCGCCGTCTATTTCCCCGGGTTCGACGATGTTCTCCACCTCGGCGATAGTTGTCTTCGCCGCCGTCGCCATAACATGGTTGAAATTCCGCGCCGTCCTGGCATACCGCAGGTTGCCCTCGCGGTCCCCTTTGAACGCGTGGATAAAGGCGAAGTCCGGATTCAGGGAATACTCGAGGACGTACTTCTTGCCGTTGATTACTTTAGTCTCCTTGGGCGTACGATTGGCTTCGATGTTGGTGACCGTCGTTTCTTCAACCACGGAACCGACCCCGGTCTCCACATAGAAAGCCGCGATGCCGGCGCCGCCGCAGCGGTACTTCTCCGCCATGGTGCCCATCGGGTAGACTTCAAATTCGATCTTGCCGGCCCTGACAGCCTGCTCGAACGGGTCCTGCATACCTTTACTCGCCGAGCGGAACAGCCCATAGGAATCGATGACCTTCTTGAGCTGGCCGTTAAGAGTAAGCTGCTTCAGCTCTTCAGCCGCGCCCAGCAGCGGGCCGCAGCCACAGGTGAGGGTAAGGTCCCTGGTGCCTTTCTTGATGAGTGCCTGCAGGAGCGCCCTCGGGACGCCGCAGGCGAAGAAGCCGGGTATTGCGATCATCGCGCCGTCTTTGACATCCGCGATCGCCTGGTCAAGGCTGGACACAACTTTATCCATGAACGACTTGCCTCCTCGTCGTAGTTTATCCGCAGTCACACGCAGGAATATTCAGATGCGTGAAGGGGGGTAAATAGAAAAAGTAGTCAGAAAACCACCCCCTCTACTATACAGATTTTCGCGTTTCATGTCAAAAGGGCGCTACAATTTGCCGAATGCAAACCAAACGGCATGCTGACGAAATAATTGAAAAAACCGGTGTGCTGAGTTAGCTTGTAACTCGCTATACCATTGGGTATCATGAAATTGATATGGAACAGCAACCACTCACCGATACCATCACCTTCCTCGGCACCGGCGGCGCCCGCTTCATGATCACGAAACAGCTCGCCGCCTCGGGCGGACTGTGGCTCGACCTTGGAGGCACGCGCTTCCTCGTCGACCCCGGCCCCGGCTGCATCGTCCAGGTCACTAAACGCAACCTCGACCCCGAAACATTGAGCGGCATCATCGTCTCTCACCGCCACCTCGACCACGCCGCGGACGTCAATGTCATGGTCGAGGCTATGACCGGCGGCGGCTTCAACCGGCACGGCCGCGTCTATGCTCCGGCGGACGCCTTCAGCCCCGAGCCGGTCATGTTCTCCTACCTGAAAAAGTACATCGACGGCATAACCATACTTGAAGAAGGCGGCTCCTACACCGTGAACGATGTCACCTTCGAGACGCCCGTCCGCCACCAGCACGGCGCCGAGACCTACGGCATGACCTTCCGCACGCCCCGGCATACGTTCTCTTACGTCGCGGACAGCCGCCTCTTCGACGGGCTCTTCAAGTACGCCGGCAGCGAACTCCTCATCATCAACGTCGTCTTCACGGAACACCAGCCCCGGTTTGATCACCTCTCAATCCCGGAAGTCGAAACACTGGTCAGGGAACTGAAGCCGAAAGTCGCCCTGCTCAGCCACTACGGCATCCACGTATGGCGGGCCAATCCGGCGCGCCTGGCGGAAGAACTTACCCAGAAGACCGGCGTCCGTGTCATTGCCGCGAAAGACGGCATGGTGGTCGACATCGCGCAATTGGACGGCGGTTGCGCCGTCGGGAGGCTGCATGGATAAGGAACACTTCGAGTCCCTGGTCATGAAAGCGGTGGAAAGCCTGCCGGAAGACCTGCTGGAGGAGATGGAAAACGTGGATATCCAGGTCCTCGATCACCCCACCGCTGAACAGCGCCGTTCGACGCGGGGACCGAAGAACGAGCTCCTCCTCGGCCTGTACGAAGGCATCCCCCTCACCGAACGCGGCGCTGGTTACGGGTTTGTCATGCCGGACCGCATCAGCATCTTCCAGGACAACATCGAGCGCATCTGCCGCACCGACCAGGAGATCGTCGATGAGGTGCGCCGGGTCGTCATCCACGAGATCGCTCATCACTTCGGCATCGACGACCCCCGCCTCGACGAACTCGGGTGGGGATGATGCGCCTTCGGCGCAACTCAAAAGTCAAAGGTTAAAAGTCAAAACCTCCTGGGCGTGTCAGACTATACAAAAAAAGCCGTAGGGTGGGCAAAACCCTTCCCCCCTTGTTGCCCACCACAACCAACAACGTCGTTCTCGCTGCCTCTACCGGATTACAGCCCTGGCAACATCGGGGCATAGACAAAGACGCTACTATTTGTTCTATAATGGGATGATTAATTTTCCGAACAAACCACGTTATGAAAATACCGCATAAAAGATGGCACGATGCAATCGAACGCCGACACTCCCGGCGCAAGTTCGATGATAAAGCTCTGAAACCGAAAAACCTCAAGGAACTCGCCGCCGTCTGCAAGGAATTCCAGCCGTTCCCGGACGCCCGCTCGGTCCTGATCACGGAAAACCCGGAAACCGTCTTCAAGGGCGCCATCGGCTCCTACGGCAAGATCAAGGGCGCGCCCGCCTTCATCGCCTTCGTCGGCGATACCCAGAGCGACGTCGTCAGCGAGCACATCGGCTACACCGGCGAGGGCATCGTCCTCGAAGCCGAGGCGATGGGACTCAACACCTGCTGGGTCGGCGGCCTCTTCAGGCCGGAGGTCGTTTCGTCGATGCTCGCCCTTGAAGAGGACGAAAAGGTCTATGCCGTCACGCCGGTCGGATACGCCCCGGACCGCCTGACGCTGGAAGAAAAGCTGATGGCCGGTTTCGGCCTGACCTCGCGACGCAAGACGCTGTCCAAGCTCTGTATCGGCCTCAAACAGTCCGACTGGCCGAGGTGGATGAAACCTGCCCTGGAAGCAGCCCGTCTGGCGCCTTCACGCATGAACCGGCAGCCCTGGCGCTTCCACGTCGAAAAGAACAGCATCGCCATCGCGGTCAACCGCAATACCGTGGACGCCGATTCCGTCACTTCCGAACGACTCTGCTGCGGGATCGCCATGCTTCACATTGAAGTCGCCGCCGGGCGCCTTGGCGTTTCCGGTGAATGGGAATACTTCGATCCGCCGCTTGTCGCCAAATTCCAGGTGGGCTAAGAACGACTTACAAACCCCGCACCATGTACTCACCCTGGAGTGAATACCCGAACTCCGTACGGTAATACTCGCGGGCTCCGGTCCCGCTTAATATGACCATCCGCCGCGCGCCGAACTCTTCCCGCGCGATCCGTTCCGCTTCTCTCAGCAGCGTCTTCCCGTAACCCCGGTGCTGCGCCGCTCCGTCCTGCAGTTCCCCGATCGGCACCTGCTGCCCGAAGACGTGCAGTTCCCGCACCAGTGCCGCCGACGCGTTACCCGTCTCCGGCCCGAGCGCTGGGATTACCGCATCCTGTACTCGCAGCCGCAGCAGTCCGAACAGCGTCTCGTTCCCGTCTTCCAGGCAAAGGAAAATCTCTTTCCCGCCGGAAGCCTCGTAATCGAGCCGTACCAGTTCCGGCTCCCCCGTCTTCCATCCGGCGCGAGACCGGTGCCCGAATTCCCGGCAGCGGATACAGCGGCACTCCTGCCCGTTCGCCGCCATCTTCTCCCGCACGACGTCCCGCAGCGAGTCCTTCAGTCCGGCAACGATGAACTTGGAGGGTATGTCCCGCAGGACCCGGGAAATGCGGACGTACTTCGGGACAACCGCCTTGATGTCCGCGATGAGACCGGTCATGGTCTCGTTATCATACGGCTGGTACCGGCCTTCCCGCCACCAGCGCTCCAGTTCCGTGCCTTCAACGACCATGGTCGGGTAGAGCTTCAGGCCGTCGGGACGGAACCGCTCGTCCTCGAACAGCATCCGGGACAGCGCCAGGTCCTTCTCCGGCGACGATCCCGGCAGGCCGGGCATCCAGTGGTAGTAGACCTTGAGGCCGCTTTCCCGGAGGAGCCGCGTGGCAGTAACTACCTCGGCGACGCGGTGACCGCGCTGGACGAGCTTGTATATATCATCGTCCAGGGTCTGTACGCCCAGTTCCACCCGCGTCGCGCCGAACTCGAGCATCCGCTTGATATCGCCTTCGTCACAGCAGTCCGGACGCGTTTCGATGCACAGCCCGGTGCAGCGGTGTTCCGCCGTCTCGTTGATGCGGCGGGCTTCCTCCAGCGACGTGGAACCGCAGCCGTTGAGGCCGTCGTAGCAGTCCTTGATGAATCGGTACTGGTAGTCGACCGGCTGGCGCAGGAACGTCCCGCCCATGACGATGAGCTCGATCTTGTCCGTCGCGTGCCCCATCTTCCGGAAGATCTCCAGGCGGAATTCCGTCTGGGCGCGGGCGTCATAGTCCTTCGACCGCGCGCGGATGACCGCCGGCGATTCCGGAGTATAGCTCTGCGGGGCATCGGCGAACGTGGGGCAATACACACAGGCGCCCGGGCAGCTTTGCGGCCTCGTCATCACCGCCAGCGGCGCCACCCCGGAAATGGTACGCGCTAATTTCCTCACGTTTTCCATGGTATAATCGGTCTGATTACCTCACTTCCAGTGTAGCAGATTACGGTCATATGATTAAGCCGGAAACAGCGCCAAGTATGCCTGTCGTCCTAAAGTTCGCCCCCGGCGAACGAAGGATCCGTCCCCCCTCTCAGACCACCGGAGACACACGGCTTGGCCGTAAATCCCCGCCCAGCCCAATGGATTGTCCCTCTTTCGTAAAGAGGGATCAAGGGGGTACAGACCGGATACAATGGTAACAAAACGTACCGGAGACATAGGTTA
>CAZQQL010000135.1:0-6577 GCA_964595455.1 uncultured Dehalococcoidaceae bacterium | reverse complement strand
GAAATAGTCCTGGATGATGCGCATCTCTTCCAGGTTCAGCCAGAACCGGCCCTTGCTGAGCGCCATGAGTTCGTTATCATTCATGGCGGCGATGTCCACCGTGTCCAGCTTGAAATCGTACCTGGCGGAGCGCAGGGAGACCGCTTCCGAGCCGGAACTCACGTGCTGCACCACGCTGTTGACGAGCAGCTTATCCGAGATTGACTGGAGGGTGTCTCCGGGGAACTCGCCCCAGAGCAGGTACTTCCTGGCGGTGCGGATGGCGGTGACGGACTCGATACCGAGGTCCCGGATGCCCTTGCGGACGCTTTCTTCCACGGGTTCCATGACGCCGGGATTGTAGCGTACTTCCACCAGGCGGGCGTCCGGCGGGACCGGCGTTTCACCCAGGGTGTAGTCATTGACGATGGGATCGGCGAGGAGTTCCGTGCTGATCCGGCGCACCTCGTCCCCGGTGATATCGCCTTCCAGCAGGTAGATATCGCTGACCCGGACGCGGGTCACGGAATTGATGCCGAGGTCGAGGATGTCTTTCTCCAGGCCCTCGGCCCGGGGATCGGCAAAGCCTTCTTTGACGGAGACTTCTATACGATACAAGGTAGGTTGTCCTTTCTACGATAGTAACCCCGCCCCACCGCCATTATAGTATGAGCATATTTATTTTTCACGTTTGTTAGGACAGGCCGGCCCTCTTCTCGATGCGGTTGACGAGGAACGTCAGCCAGCGGCTCGGTCCGTCCGTCCGCCCGAAGTCGAAGTCCCGGTAGGCCGGGTCCGCCGCCTCCGGGGTATAACGCCCGTCCCGGGCCTTGCCGCGGACATTATCCAGCATGGAAACGAACGAGCGGCTGTTGACGGCGTAAGGATAGAGGGAGAGGACGTCCAGGACGCGCAGGATGCCGTACTTGACGGCGGGATACTGGAGGGCATGGAACCGCTTGCCGGTCCCGAAGCCGTACAGGTGGCGGCCTTCCTCGGGATGGGCCAGGAGGTGGTCGATGGCATTGTTGAGGAGCGGGTCCTCACGCCGGCTCTCGTAATTGCCCAGCAGCATGAGGATGTTCATGTCGTCCATCGGGCAGGAATCGCGCCCGTAATCGTCCCCGTAGCAGTCCCAGCCGCCGTTCCTCAACTGTGAGTTCATGATGTAGCGGATGTACCGGCCGGTGCGCGGGTCGTCCCGGTAGCCCATGCGGGCCAGGGAAGAGATGAGGATGGCGGACATGCAGATGTAGTCCGGCTGGACATTGGGCGGGATGCGGAAAGAGCCGTCCGGAAGCTGGAACCGGAAAACGTCCTCGGCGTCTGCTTCGAGCCCGGCGTCTTTCAGGGCCAGGCCGATGTCCGCCAGGAAGAACAGGTCCCAGTAGGCCTTGCCGGTATCGGTGTAGTGGACGCTGCCGGAGGAAAGAGCGGGGAGGCCGGTCTCACGGCTTTTCAGCCGCTGGATGACGCGCTGAACGGCTTCATCCTCCAGCACGGGACGCACATCCGGCGCCAGGTCTAACAGTTGGGATTCTACGGCATAGCGGACCCAGGGAGGTCCTGCCAGCAACCAATCGAGGTCTTCTCGTCTCAAAATGCGCTAACCAGTACGTTTAAGAGCGGGTAGGTTTTCAATGTTTCTATCTTTATTGTAACCCTTATTCGAGATTGAGTAAAGGCAGATCGCCGTACTACTTGAGAAGCAAAGTTCGCTCTTGCTGGAGAGTTACCGATAAAGATATACTTAGGCAACTTTCTACTAGGAGGCAACAATGCCAAAGTGGTTTTCTGGACTACTTAACTTTCTTGCCAACGTATCCGATATTTGGTCACTCATTTCAGCCCTATTTTTCACCACTGGTGGAAGTGGCGCTTTGATTACCTATATTATTGATTTACCAATTGTTTACCCAATAACCTTAGGCTCTATTTCGGCTCTTTCATTAGTAGTGTTATTTACTCGCCTTATCATAAATTACATGAAATGGAAATCAACGATTGAGGAACGAAGAAAAATAGTTGAGGAAAAACGAGAAGCAATACTCACTATCCCGGATACGCTACAACAACTAACGAATCAACAAATGAATGTTTTGAAAGAACTTATCAATAAAGGCGTTTCTCGTGAAAGAGCAGAAGACATTGGTGAAACAATAAGAATGAGACTTAAACTAAAACGGTATTTGTTGCCAACAAGTCTTGTTCAAGCAATGGAAATCACGAAAAAAACACTGAACAAGATGAACATTAGCGTTAAAAAACCTCAGAATGTGATTGATACAGGGTTATTGTTGGGTTGGGTACTCAATGATCGTGGCGTAGGTTTATACAATTCCCAAATAACCGAAGCTAATACACAGTATCTTGAGATAAAAAAAGAATTGGAAAGAAAAACCCCTAAGATCAGTACCAAGGAATTATCCGATGCGGTATTAACACTTAGAAATGTGATATGGGCAGCTGACAGCACGATAATCTGTAAGGAATACTATTGGTCTAACAAGATGAAGGTTCCTGTTGAATTAGCAGACCAAGATACCCCATTGTCTGAATATGAATATAAGAGAGAATCAGAAATCCAAATGTATCTTCAGGAAATACGAAGATTGGCAGAAAATGAATGCCGAATTGAATAACAGTTGAGGTTCTGAACAAGGAGCTACTTAAGAGTAAAAGAGATACCGCTGGAATTAGGCAATTGGTATGACTACGAAGTAAAAACCGTGCATAAAGGAATAATTACGGAGGTCATCCGGCATTTCGGGCGTTCTGCCAAGAGTGTATCGATGACTGGTAGTATTAGCACCAATAGTCAGTCATCTATGCCGGTCAAACCGCAAAGCTGCCAGATTATCTGGTTTAAAATGCTACTTTGACGACTGTAGAATCTAATCAAACCAGGAGAATATATGAAGCAATATTGGAGAAAGCCGCAAAAAGGTATAGAACAATGGCTTATTTGGGCCGACCGATTCTATGTTTCTTCGAGGTTGCTGTTCTGGAATGACGATCTGTTTATGTCTGCGTATCTTGGTGCGCATGCCATCGAACTGTATCTTAAAACATACCTAATCAGCAAACGAAGTGAGTTTCTTACTGGTCACAACATAAACCAGTTATTCGATGAGTGTCGCCAATATGACGATTTTTTCAGTAATCCAAACATCGCTCAGTACTTTACCAATGAAGTCACAATTAATGGAAAAAACATTTTGTGGTCCAATTGGAACGATTATGTAAATATATTCAAATACCCAGAGGATTTGCCGTCAGTAGAAAATCCCCGTAAAAATGCTTTCACAATCACGCGTGGAATAAGAGCAACAATATTTTGGTGTCTTGACGAAATTGCGTGCTTTATACATCAAGAGATTGACGATCTTATACCCGGAAAACAAAGGGTGTTTGTTGACTTGATAAACGGCGTTGGAGATAGTCACGGATACTTCAATTCAGAAAATATACTTAACTCGCTATTTAAAGAAAATTCAAAATTGTCCGCAATCTATAATTACTTTAGTGAGAACACCTAAGAAGTATGAATTTTCGCACCCTGTCAGTTAGGCGGATCGCTCTTGCACTAAGTATTTATCGTGGTAAAATTCAAACCAAGACCGCCGCGTTACCTGCCGCGGAACGTGACTTTTATCTTTTTCATCATGGCTTCTGCTATGATGAAATGAAGTAGCAGCCCGAACAGAAATTTGGAGGTAACTTGTTATGCCGCCCGTACAGATCAAAAAAGACATCCATTTTGTAGGAGCCGTGGACTGGGACCGCCGCCTGTTCGATTCCCTCATCCCGCTGCCGGACGGTACCAGCTATAACTCCTACCTGGTCAAAGGCAGCACCGCTACCGCCCTCATCGATACCGTCAACCCCCCGATGAAGGACGTCCTCTTCCGCCACCTGGAGGAGACCGGCGTGAAGAAGATCGATTACCTGGTCCACAACCACGCGGAACCGGACCATTCCGGCTGCATCAACGAAGTCCTGGAAAAGTTCCCGGAGGCCAAGGTCGTCTGCACGCCCAAGTGCAAGCCCCTCCTCGCGGACCGGTTCATGACGCCGGAAGACAAGTTCATCACCGTCGAGGACGGCCAGACCATCGACCTGGGGGGCCGTACCCTTCAGTTCATCCATACCCCGTGGGTGCATTGGCCGGAGACCATGGTCACGTACCTGAAAGAGGACAAGGTCCTGTTCTCCTGCGATTTCTTCGGCTCCCACCTGGCCGCCACGGACCTCTACGTCACCGACGAAGGCCGCCAGCACGAGGCCGCCAAGCGGTACTTCGCGGAGATCATGATGCCGTTCCGGACCATCATCCAGAACAACATCAAGAAGGTGGAAGCGCTGGACATCGACATCATCGCGCCGAGCCACGGCCCGATGTACGATAACCCGAAGTTCATCATCGATTACTACAAGGACTGGGTCTCCGAGACCCCCAGGAACTACGCTGTCGTCGCCTACGTCTCCATGCACGGCATCACGAAGAAGATGGTGACCTACCTCGTGGAACGCCTGGCGCGGCAGGGCGTCAACGTCCAGCAGTTCGACCTGGCGGACACCGACATCGGCAAGGTCGCCATGTCCCTCGTCGATGCCGCCACGCTCGTTATCGGCACCCCGACCGTGCTCGTCGGGCCGCACCCGGCGGCGGCGTATGCGGCGGTGCTCGCCAATGCCCTGCGACCCAAGCTGAAATACGCCTCCGTCATCGGCTCGTACGGCTGGGGCGGCAAGGTCGTGGAGACCATCGCCGGCATGATACCCAACCTGAAAGTGGAAGTGCTCACGCCCGTCATCTGCAAAGGCACGCCCAAAGAGGCCGACTACCAGGCCCTCGACGCCCTGGCGGACGCCATCGCCGCCAAGCACAAGGAGAACGGCTATTCCTGAAAAAACTGAGGAGGAGTCCATGATCAACCTTAGCAAAATGTCCAAGCTCAGCCGGGAGGATGTCATCAAGAAAGCGGTGGGATACTGGGGACCGGGCGGTTACGGGCTGACCGTATCGCACCAGGAAGAAGGCTATGCCTCGTTCGAGGGCGGCGGCGGCGGCGTGGAAGTGGCGACCAGGGAGAAAGACGGCAAGACCGAGGTGGATATCATGTCCCGTGAATGGGACATCCAGGCCAAAGATTTCCTGGGCAAGATCTAACAGAACACTGTTGAGGAGCGGGAGGAGGCGGAGCATGAAAAAGGCGGCACTATTGACGGCGGCGCTGTTGCTGGCGCTGGCCGGGTCATGGCTTTTTTCGGGCTGCGGCGGCGGTACGGAAACTACATCGCAGACGACGACCGCCACGGGCAGCCCGTCCGGCACGACAACAACATCGGTTTCCACGCAGGAACTGGCGGACAACTGGGCGCCCGACGGCGTCCTGTCCGAAGGCGAATACACCGGCGAATTCACCGCCGGCAACTACCTCGTCCGCTGGTTCGTCCACGATGATACGGCCTACTTCGGCGTCCGTGCGCAGACCGATGGATGGGTCGCCCTGGGCATCCAGCCGGGAGAGGCCATGCAGGACGCCGATATCATCATCGGCTTCGTGGATGACAGCGGCGCGGACGTCACGGACCAGTTCAGCACCGGCATTTTCGGGCCGCACTCGCCGGATACGGATCTCGGCGGGGAAGATAACATCCTCGAATCCGGAGGCGCCGCGGCGGACGGCGCCACCGTCATCGAATTCAGCCGCCTGCTCGATACCGGGGATGACTACGATAACCCGTTGTCCTCCGGCGACAACGGTATCATCTGGTCGTTCGGCACGAACGACGATACCGGCCGCCAGCACGTCACCCGCGGCGACGGGACCATAACGCTGCAATAGTTCAGGGAGGACGGCATGAACTTCTTTCAGACGCAGTGGGCCGCCCAGCTTGTCTTCGTCCTGGGGATTATCAACATCGTCTCCGGGCTGTTCGTCTTCTTCACCTGCCGCTGCCTGCCCGGCTGGACGCTGACCAAACCGCTCATGCAGCATGCCTGGTACAAGAAGATCTATAAATGGCACTGTACGGTCTGGTGGATATTCTGGATATCCGTCATGGTACATGCCATCTTCGCCATCGGGCTGTACGCCGTGCCGTTCTAGCTTTAAAATCCTCGCAAGGCATGGTATCCTGAAAACACATTCCGTAACGACGGGGAGACGACGCTCATGACTGAACAACTGACCATGAAGACCGTGCTGGAAACGGCCATCGATAAAGAGATCGAGGCCCAGGAACTCTATCGGAACCTCAGCGAGCAGGTCCAGAACGCCGCCGCGAAGGAGATGCTGCAGACCCTTTCCGGCGTCGAGAAGAAGCACGAGGCCCTGCTGAGGAATTACCTCAATGGGCAACTCGAGGGCGGCCTCAAGGCCGAACACCTCGTCGATTACAAGATCGCCGAGTATTTCAAGGCCCCGCCGGTGACCCCGGACATGTCACTCGACCAGGCGCTGCTCCTCGCCGCCAACCGGGAAAAGGCCTCGCATGAGCTGTACGTGGGACTCGCCGCCGAACACCCTGCCGGGCGCATCCACGACCTGTTCATGGAGCTCGCCGACCAGGAACTCGACCACAAGCACCG
>CAZQQL010000134.1:0-6737 GCA_964595455.1 uncultured Dehalococcoidaceae bacterium | reverse complement strand
TGGAACTGAAAGGCATGGTCAAACAGGTCGGCACCATGAACTATGTCATCGCCCGAGAGCTGCGCCAGGAATACAGAGTAAGAGTAGAATAGGAAAATGGCAAAGAAACTGGTCATCGTAGAGTCTCCCGCCAAGGCCAAGACCCTGGGGAAGATTCTTGGAAAAACATACAACCTCAAGGCTTCGCTCGGTCACGTCCGAGACCTGCCCAAGGGACAGATGGGCGTGGACGTCGAACACGGGTTCGAACCCAAATACGTCGTCCCCAAGCTCAAGACCAAACTGGTCAATGAACTGAAACAGGCAGCCAAAGACGCCTCCGTCATTTACCTCGCCACCGACCCTGACCGTGAAGGGGAGGCCATTGCCTGGCATCTGGCGGAGGTCACCGGCGCGGACGGCAAGCCTGTCTACCGTGTTGTTTTCCGCGAGATAACCGAGGAAGCCGTGAAGTCCGCCTTCAAAGAACCTCGACAGATCGATATGAACCTCGTGGACGCCCAGCAGGCGCGGCGAGTCCTGGACCGGCTGGTCGGTTACAAGATGAGTCCTTTACTCTGGAAGAAGGTCAGGAAACGGCTCTCCGCCGGGCGGGTGCAGTCCGTGGCGGTCAAGATGATCGTGGACCGGGAACGGGAAATCCAGGCCTTTGTCCCGAAGGAATACTGGACCATCGAAGTAGAGCTTAAAAAGCCGAAGGACACGATACAATTTGCCGCAACGTTGAACAGCCTGATGAACGGCAAGAAAATTGAGATCGGCAGCGAGGCTGAATCGGACAAGCTCGTGGCAGCGCTGAAGAAAGCCGCTTACTCCGTCAATAAGGTAACCACCAAAAAGACGTCCCGGCAGCCGGCGCCGCCGTTTACCACCAGTACCCTTCAACAGGAAGCCTGGCGCAAACTGCGTTATTCCGCCAAGCAGACCATGGCGATAGCCCAGCAGTTGTACGAAGGTCTGCCGCTCGGCAACGAGGGTAGTGTCGGTCTCATCACCTATATGAGGACCGATTCCACGCGCGTAGCTGAATCCGCTATCGCGGAAACGAGAGACTATATCGAAGAGACCTACGGCAAGGAATACATCCCGGACCGGGCACGCCATTATGCCGCCCGCGCCAAGGGCGCCCAGGACGCCCATGAAGCCATTCGTCCCACCCGCATCCATCGGGAGCCGGCCGTGGTCAAGCAGTACCTGGCAGCCAACCAGTTCCGCCTCTATGACCTTATCTGGAAGCGCATGGTAGCCAGCCAGATGGCGGCTGCCGAGTTCGATAACACGACCGTGGACATCCATGCCGCCGACCATAACAACTACCTGCTCCGCACGGCCGCCTCTGTTAACACCTTCCCGGGTTTCATTACGCTGTACACAGAAGGCAAGGACGAAGAGGAAGAAGAAGGTAAGGTCAAACTGCCCCTCCTGGCTAAAGGCGATGACCTGAGCTTCATCGATATCCATCCCACACAGAAATTTACCCAGCCGCCGCCGCGGTACACCGAAGCCACACTGGTCAAGGCGCTGGAACAGAACGGCATCGGGCGCCCGAGCACCTATGCTCCCACCATCTCCACCATCCAGGACCGGGAGTATGTCGAGAAAACCAAGGGTGTGTTCCAGCCAACCGACCTGGGTACAGCAGTGAATGACTTTCTCACCCTGCACTTTCCCGGCGTCATCAACGAATCCTTCACCGCCGAGATGGAGAACGAACTCGACGACATCGCCGCCAGTGAACGAAAATGGCCGACGGTCGTCGATACCTTTTACCATGCCTTCGATAAAGACCTGACCAAGGCGCTGGAGACGGCGGAAAAGGTAAAGATCGCCGACGAGGAAACGGGAGAACCATGCCCCAAGTGCGGCAAACCTCTCGTGGTCAAAACAGGCCGTTTTGGAAAATTCGTTGCCTGCAGCGGATATCCCGAGTGCCGGTACACTCAGTCTTACCAGGTCAAGACCGGTATCACCTGCCCGGAGTGCAAGCAGGGTGAACTGGTCCAGCGCGTCAGCAAGAAGAAGCGGACGTTCTATGGCTGCAACCGTTACCCCGAGTGTGGATTTGCGACCAACCTGAAACCTATCGAAACGCCCTGCCCGCAATGCGGCGGCCTGCTCGGCCAGCGCGGCAGGCAGGTCATCTGCACGAAATGCGAATATAAAGGCAAAGCTGAAAGCGCGGTGAAGGAACCAGCGGAAGAGAAGGCTTGATAAGGCAGGATGGTGGTCGATCCCGAAAAAAAGAAAAATATCCTGGACCTGTTCACTGACTTTCTCGAGGCGGAGAAGCATGCTTCCCCGTATACCGTCAGGAACTACCGAAACGACCTGAAGAGATTTTTTCTTTTTTTACGGCAGAACAACGTTAAAACACTGCGGGAGGTCGACCGGCAGACCATTCGAGCTTTCATGGCCGGCCTCGTCGCCGAAGGGAAAGCCAAGGCCAGCATCGCCCGGACCTTATCAGCTATCCGGTCATTTTATCGTTACCTCATGCGGGAAGAATTGATATCGGAAAGCCCGGCCGGGAATACAGCCTCGCCGAAACTCGATCGCCGGCTGCCCACCTTCCTTACGCCGGAAGAAGCGAAAAAGCTCGTGGAAGCGCCGGATACGTCCACTCCGGTGGGACAGCGGGACCGGGCGTTACTGGAACTCCTTTATGCTTCTGGACTGCGGATCAGCGAACTCGTCGGGCTGGACGTGGATACGATCGACCTGGCTAACAGCGAGCTGAGGGTACGCGGTAAAGGACTGAAAGAACGCCTAGTGCTCATCGGTACCCCGGCGGTCCGAGCTATCGAAGCCTATCTCCGGGACGGTCGACCGGAGTTGCTCGGAGAACACCGGAACAAGGCCCTTTTCCTGGGCCGGTACGGCGGCCGTCTCCCGGCAAGGACCGCCCAGAAAATTTTAACGAAGTATTCGGAGGTCGTCGGTAAGCGCGTCTACCCTCACAAGCTCCGTCATACGTTCGCCACACACCTCCTCGACGGCGGAGCGGACCTCAAAGTGGTGCAGGAACTGCTCGGTCATTCGTCGCTTCAGACCACCCAGATATATACCCATGTTAGTAAAAGCCGGGCGCGCAAGACGTACCTCGCCGCGCACCCCCTGGCGAATACAGGGAAGAGAGAAGATGAACACATCCCGGAGACTGAATAACCTGAGGTCGGCGTTTGCCGGCCACGAAATCGATGGTCTTTTCGTGACCCAGGCTGACAACCGCTACTACATGTCCGGTTTCAATGGCTCGGCGGGCTATCTGTTGATTACCGAGAGAAAAGCTGTGCTGGCGACGGACTTCCGTTACACCGAACAGGCAGTCTCGGAAGCGCCGGATTTCGAGATCCTCCGTATCGCCAACAACATCGCGGAATGGTTCCCTTCCCTCGTCCGGGAAGGGCGCGTGACACGGTTGGGGTTCGACGGTTCGGATGTCAGCTACCAGTTGTACCAGACATTATCCGGCGCACTGGAAAAAAAGGGGCTGTCCGTGGAACTGGTCCCGGTCAGCGGGATCATCGAGACGCTCCGCACCATCAAGGAACCGGATGAAATCGCTTTTATAGAGAAAGCCGTTGCTATCGGTGATGCGGCCTTCGAAGCTGTTGCGCCGCTGGTGAAACCGGGCATTACCGAGAACGAAATCGCCTGGCGGCTGGAAAAAGAGATGCGCGAGCACGGCAGCCAGTCGTTGCCGTTCGAAATAATCGTTGCCTCCGGACCCAAAGCCGCCCTGCCGCACGCCAAGCCGACCGAGCGAATCGTCGAGGAAGGCGAAGCCGTGGTCATCGATATGGGAGCGAGGTTCAATGGGTACGCCAGTGACCTGACCCGGACGTTATGCGCCGGGGAACCGGACGAGCAGTTCCGCAAGGTCTACGGCATCGTCCTTGACGCGCAGTTGGCCGCTTTGGGTATAATAAAGGACGGGATCACCGGGGGAGAAGCGGATGCCGCCGCCCGTAGAATTATCGAAGCCGCCGGCTACGGCGAGGACTTCGGGCATTCCCTCGGTCACGGGGTCGGCCTCGCTGAACATGAAATGCCCCGGTTGAGTCCCGGAGCTTCAGACCCGCTCAGTAACGGCATGGTGTTCACCGTGGAACCCGGCATTTATCTCTCAGGCTGGGGCGGCGTGCGCATCGAAGATACGGTGGTCATCGAAAACGGGAGGCTGAGAGTCCTCTCTCAAGCAGGAAAGGCAACCTATGATTAATGCGACCGATTTACGTCGCGGCGTGATTATCGAGTTCGAAGGCAGACTCTGGCAGGTAATCGATTACCAGCATGTCAAAATGAAGAGAACGGCACTCGCCAAGGTGAAACTGCGCGATGTCACCGCCGGGCATACCATCGAGCGGTCGTTCCAGTCCGACCAGAAACTGGTCCGCGCCGAACTCGACCTCAAGCAGATGCAGTACCTCTACAATGACGGCGAACTATATTATTTCATGGACCAGGAGAGCTACGAACAAGTCCCTATCAGCCACTCCATGATTGAGGAAGCCCTTCCCTATCTCAAGGAAGGCAACAGCATCGAGTTTTCCAGTTATAACGATGAGATCATCGGCGTCAATATGCCGATAACCGTGGAACTCCTGGTCACTCAGACGGAGCCCGGTTTCAAGGGGGATACAGCCACCGCCGGGACCAAGCCGGCCACGCTCGAGACCGGGCTGACGGTCCAGGTGCCGCTTTTCATCAATGAAGGCGACCTTCTGAAGATAGATACCCGCACCGGCGCCTACATCGAAAGGAAAGGCTAGGAGACAACGTTTGCTGAAAGCCGACCTCCATATCCACACCCGGTACTCGATGGATTCCAGCACGCCGCTGGAAAAGATCATCGAACGCTGTAAACGTCTCAACATAAACTGCATCGCCATCGCCGACCACGGCACCGCTGAGGGGGCGTTGAAGATGAAGAAGATGGCCCCGTTCAAGGTCATCGTTGCGGAAGAGATCCTCACTACCCAGGGTGAGATTATGGGGATGTTCCTCAAGGAGACCATCCCGAGCGGTCTGACCCCGGCCGAGACCATCAAGCGTATTCACGCCCAGGGCGCGCTCGTCAACATCCCACATCCGTTCGAGACCATCCGCGGGTCGGCGCTCAAGGACTGGTGCATCGACGAAATAGCCAAAGACATCGATCTCATGGAAGTCCTTAATTCCCGCAGTCCATTCCCGGCCAACACCAACAAAGCCAGGGAATTTGCGAAGAAACACAATATTCCCGGCGGCGCCGGCAGTGACGCCCACACCGTCTATGAGATCGGCAACGCCTGGGTGGAAATGCAGGATTTCAAAACGCCGCAGGAATTTCTCAAGTCACTGAGAAGCGGCGTCATCCACGGCAAACGTTCCAGCGTTTTCGTCAAGGTGTTCAGCACCTGGGCCAAGGTCAAGAACCAGGTCCTGAAATGGGGGAAATGATGGCTGGAAAGTATAAGCTGGGCTGGTTTTCCACCGGGCGCGGCCCCGGTTCACGCGCTCTTTTCCAAACCGTTCAGGAAGCGATCATCGCCGGGGACATCGATGCCCAGATCGAGTTCGTGTACTGCACCCGGCAACGCGGGGAAACAGAGATGACGGACTCCTACCTGGACCTGGTCGAGTCCTACGGCATCCCGCTCGTAACGTATTCCTACCAGAAGTACCGCGCCGGCAGGCCCAGCCCGGACCTCTCCAAACCGTTGCCGCAGTGGCGGCTCGATTATGACCGCGAGGTCATGGACCGCCTGGCCGGGTTCAGCCCGGACCTTTGCATGCTGGCCGGTTTCATGATCGTGACCGGCCCGGAAATGTGTGAGCGGTACGATATCCTCAACCTGCACCCGGCCGCGCCGGGTGGTCCCGCCGGCACCTGGCAGCAGGTCATCTGGAAGCTCATTGAGACACGCGCCAATACCCAGGGCGTTAAAATGCACATCGCCATACCGGAACTCGACGCCGGACCCACCGCCACCTACTGTACCTTCCCGATCCGGGGTGGCGCCTTCGACCCCCTCTGGACCGAATTCCACGGCAAGACCGTGGAAGAAGTCAAACAGGCGCAGGGCACGGAAAACGCTCTCTTTAAACTCATCCGGGAACACGGAGCGGCGCGGGAACTACCGCTGACCGTGGAAACCATCAAAGCTTTCGCCGCCGGCAAGGTGCGGATAACGAAAGACCGGCAGGTCGTAGACGCTGCCGGCCGTTCCATTCCGGGTTATGACCTTTCCGCGCAAACCGACGCATCTATCGCCGACAAGCTGCGGTAACGCTTCTCCCTACTTGGATTTAGATTTATCTGTGGGGTTCATCAGGACTTCATCCACCAGGCCGTATTCCACCGCCTGCGCGGGATTCAGGTAATAGTCGCGGTCCATATCATGCGTGATCTTTTCCGATGACTGTCCTGTGTGCTTCACAAAAATGTCCTTGATGATGTCCTGGAGGCGCGTAATCTCCTTGGCCTGGATAACGATGTCCGCCGCCTGTCCCTGCGCCCCACCGATGGCCTGATGCATGTGAATGGTGGCATTGGGCAACGCAAAACGTTTGCCCTTGGCGCCGGCGCTGAGCAGCACGGTGGCCATGCTGGCGGCCATGCCTACACAGATGGTGGAGACATCGGCCTTAATGAGCTGCATCGTATCATAGATGGCCAGCCCGGAGGTGATGACGCCGCCGGGGCTGTTGATATACAGGTTGATGTCCTTGTCCGGGTCTTCCCGGTCCAGGAA
>CAZQQL010000133.1:0-6839 GCA_964595455.1 uncultured Dehalococcoidaceae bacterium | reverse complement strand
CACCCTATCCTACACTCTTTCCCTACACGACGCTCTTCCGATCTTGAGAGAAAAGAAAGGATGTGTGACCGGCGTCATCGCCCAAAACGCATCCAGGGAGTACCTGCGACTCAATGCGTCTAAAGCGGTCATTCTCTGTACGGGCGACTATGGAAATAACAATGAGATGATGGCCAAATACTGCCCTCAATCAGCCTATCTTGCACCGATGATACCCACCTCAACGGGAGATGGGCATATGATGGCGATGTGGATCGGCGCCGTCATGGAGTCAGGACCCCACACACCGATGATACACGGGCCGGCCGGACCACTGCTTTGTTCCGCTTTCCTGCAGGTAAATATCCTGGGAAAAAGGTTCCAGAACGAAGATGTTCCGATCCAAAGCAATGTTAATGCCGTGGAGCGGCAGCCCGGGATGACAACATGGCAGGTGTTCGATTCCAGGTATCCGGAGGAACTTCCGTACCTTGGGATTGGTCTGGGGAAAATTATCGTTGCTACTGAAAAAGTACAGCAGGAAGTGGAGAAAAATGCGATTATAGCTAACTCCATCGAAGAACTGGCTGTGAAGATGAAGCTTCCTATCGATACATTTAAAGACACCGTACGGAGGTACAATGAACTGGCACGCCTGGGAAAAGACCTTGATTTCGGCAAACGCCCTGACAGGTTATTTCCTATCGAAAGTCCGCCTTATTATGCCGGTAAGAGCGGCTATTCCTTGCTGGCGGTTATGGGCGGTCTGAATGTCAATGAAGAATTGCAACCGCTCGACAAGGATTGGGAAGCTATTCCCGGAATTTACCTTGCCGGAAATACCATGGGCAATCGGTTCGCGGTGGATTATCCCACCATGTGCCCCGGACTCAGCCACGGTATGGCCATACACTTTGGCCGGGTTGCCGGCATAAACGCGGCCACTGGATAGTCCTCAGTGGGTTGGGACGGCATTGTTTATACAAGCTCATGATGCCTGAAGCACAAAAATCTCGCCTGGATTTTCGTATGATGAACAATCCAGGACCGAATTCTGCTGATTAGTGGCTTTGCCCTGTCAACGTCAGGTCTACTGCAACTACGAATCCAGGTAGCCGTAAGCCGTCCTGGGACTCGATTACCGTCCGCCGTTTTTACCGTAGCACTCAAAACACTTGCAGAATACTCGCATTATTGATTCGACTCCCGAAGTGTTCAACGCCTCCGTCTGCTCTCTATTCCAACAGGACTCATCCTTAATATACGTCCAAAAAATGGGGTTTTTCTGCCCATCGTGGTTTAGGTCTTACCTGGTACGATGGGCAGAAAAACCAACTGGCCTTCGACTTCCTTAAAAAGTTCTAAAGATGGGTTAGTATCTTCCGTATTCCCTGAACCAGTCCAGCAGTGACTGCATGTCTTTGACCTTGGCATTATCCGGTATCTGCATAACGATCATTAGCCCGGGTTGTTTGCCCCAGGAATCGACAACGTCTCTAAGGAACGACTGCAGCTGGTTGACAGACCAGACTTTGGTGGCGTTGGGACAGCGTACCAGGATACAGGTGTGTCCGGATAGATATTTCTTTGCGATCGGGATGTCCTGTGCGTCTATGGAAGCAATGATGCCGGCCTTCGGTAATTCACGAACATATTTCAATCTTTCGCCGAAGGGGGCTTCGAAAAACGGCAGGGGAACATAACCCAGGTCGACATGCGTCTGCAGTGACCGTTTAAGCCCCGGCCAATAAAACTTCAAGAACTGAGTCTCGGACATAAAAGTCGGATCGCCTCGCCATAACGGCATCGCTATTTTTTGAGGATAATCTCTCACGGTCTTATCAGCCGGTCTGGCCCGGGAGATTCGCCGGTCCAGCAACACTTCGCAGGCCTTGATCAATTTCTCGGGCTGACGGTACATATCCAACATAGAACCCTTCATGCCCCGTAACGAACTTGTGATTGTATCAAAAGGAGCACCGCCTACGGTGCCGGCTCCAAAGCTGGCAAACGGAGGAAAGCCGAGCTGTTCCATGTCTCCGGCAGTATCGATGAAGAACTTCCGGAACTCAGCTATGTGTGTGCCGGCAGCAGCGATGTGTTTCGCCATTTCTGCGAATTCCGGACCGGCAAATAGCGGTGTCAGAGCATCAAAGCCTCCGAACATGCTGTCCATCGGAGGCAGCTTGGCCAGAGGCGCCAATGCCCCATAGATCCGCGGAAGGTAACGCCGAATGACAAAACCCGTGGGATCGTTTAGGAACATGTCATATTCATCGGCCTTCATGTATTCGCCTTCCACGGCCTGCATGCCGGAAGAAGGCGGCAAGGGACCTCCCGGCCACAACACGTTCTTTACGTCCATCTCGGTCATGGCAGCGCCGCAGGACGGAAAACCGGCTTCGGCCATATCCGGTTCCAGGTCTACCGCGGCCTGGCGCATGGCCCGCCTCATCGTAAATTGATCATAATAAGAAGCTGAATTCGGGACTCCGGCAAAGGATTGTACTTCTACCAACACGGAAAAGGGGACGCGATCCGGAGTCCTCAGTTCGATGGCATCCCGGACTCGTTTGTTTCTTTCATCGTAAAGCTCATCGACAGCTTTTCCGGTCCGTTCTTCAATCTGCTTTTTTAGAGCCAGGGTCTCTTCCTGATACCTTTTTCCTTCGGTCGGTGAAGACATCGATTATTCACTCCTTACTTTTTACTCCAGATTGCCTCAAGCCCAGGCTCTGTGCCGGTTTGCCATCCCGGGAAACAGGCAGACGATAGGCAGGCTGTTGCCGGGCCGGTACTATTGACCGTTACCTTCATGGGATATTTTTTTGTTGTAGTCAATTAGTAACCTGTTGATTTTACTCTCCTCTTTCTCCATTCGCGGCCCATCACGGAATTCCATAATTCGCGGAGATGCTGAAGTATACGGTTCCCATTTCGGCATCGGCGTACCGTCAGCGTCAGGCCCGTTGGGGTCTCCGTTCCTGGCAAAATTCGTCCAGTAGTTGCACATCTGACGTGCCAGGTCATAGTGCTCGCCTTTAAATGGTCGCCAGCATTTGGCCAGCGTTTCAAATTCGAACCAGAGGTCTGAAGAATGGAACGCCCCGGCGTCGTCGCCGGGTATCTCGGGACCAAAACGATAACCAAATATCTTCTGGCCGTCCTGTTCCGCGACAACGTCCCTGACGAGACTGGCGGAAAGTTCAAAGAAGTTGATCATTGCCGCCTGCTTCAGGCTTATTCCTTGAACGGAGGCTTTTTGCCGTGCCAACCGGCAGAACTCTTCTGCAATTCCGGGGATGCTGGTTTTGGCCCAGGCTTCAATATCCTCATCCGGCGGTCCATAAAGAGATTCATCAACGGTGGATCCGTTCATTAACGGTATCTTGTGCTGGTGACCGGCCAGGATGCTCATGCTCGAATCTTCAACAACGTATTTGCCATCGATTGTGGCGTTCCAGTATCTGCCAAACTCCAGGTGCTTGTTCAGCAGCGTTTTGGCATCGATAGCTTTTGCCGCTGCCAGGTCCGCCGCTCCCAAATAATCAAAGAACTCCTGAGCCTGCCTACCCAAGCCTTCGAGATCGAGGAAAGGCATCAACTTGAAAACCGGGCCGTTGACATCAATACCTCCGCCGGACTGGATGATGGCTTTCTGGAAAGCGCCTCTGGCCATGGGAGAATTCAAGTGGGCCAATACACTCCCGCCACCGGCGGACTGCCCGAAGACAGTGATATTATCCGGATCACCGCCAAAATTCGTGATATTCCGACGGACCCAGTCTATCCCTGCTTTCTGGTCGAGATAACCCCAGTTGGCCATAAATCCGTCCGGGGAGTTTTCAATGATTTGCGGATGGGTGAAGAACCCGAATACATTCAGCCGATAATTGACGGATACGAGAATAACGCCGCGGCGCGCGATACGTTCACCATCGAACTCCATTTCGGTGGGATATCCTTCCAGTAAACCACCGCCATAAATCCAGACCATGACCGGCATTTTCTCTTGGCCGGTCATGGCGTTCGTCCAAACATTGAGGTACAGGCAGTCCTCATCCATGGCCACTTCCGGTTCCACGTGCCACTCCCGTGCGTAGAATGCCTTGGGGTCTTCACCCGGGGTGCGTTGCATGGCTATTGGCTTAAATTCAAGACAATCCCTCACGCCTTCCCAGTCGGTGGCGGGCTGGGGTGCTCTCCAGCGTAATTCACCAACTGGCGGAGCAGCAAAGGGGATGCCCCTGAATATGGTAATCCTGGGGTCTGATGCAGGAATCCCGCGTACCAGTCCATTTTCTGTTCTTGTGATACGGAGCATGGATACCACCTTTCAAGCGATTTATGGAAACACCATAGAATCCATCTTGCGATATTCTTCAAGCGTGATCTTGTTCCAAGATGCTGCTTACTATATTTCTAATGATACGAACGTAAAACTGTATATAGTCAAATAAGACAATTCAAGATTCCTGACTTCTTATCATGATAAGTTCCGCGACGATACTGACCGCTATTTCCTCCGGTGTCTCACCGCCGATATCCAACCCGATCGGTGAATGAACGGCGCCCAGCACATCCTGTCGTATGCCGGTTTCTCTCAGTGCATCGTAGATTGCATCACGTTTTTTCCGGCTGCTGATCATGCCGATGTAACCTGCGCCCGTTTGTAAGGATTGCTCGAGTACCGTGCGATCATACTGGTGCCCGCGCGTTATGATAACAATGAAAGACTCCTCATCAATATGCAGTCCGTTCAATGCGTTGTTGAAATCATCGAGGACTATGATCCGGTCTGCGTCCGGGAAACGGTTGGCATTAGCAAAGTCCGATCTGTCATCCAGTACAACCACCCGGAAACCCACCATTGCCGCTAAACGGGCTGTGGGTACCGCCACGTGGCCCGCCCCAAAACAGAATAAGGTGTTTGTTTTTCGGATGCGCTCGACAATAACCCGGTCATCGTTCAACGAAACGACCGCGGTAATTGATACGTTGTGCAGTTCCGGCTTGAGCAATTCCAGATGGTCTCTGGTCAATGATGTACCGAGGAATTCCTCGCTATCGGGCGCCCAAATTGCATGGCCGAGGACTTGGGTTTGTTCTCTATTGAGGTGAGTGAAGATGTAGAATTGCCTGGAGAGGCTGGCAGCAGTATACCATCGGCGAGCGAATTCGAGATTATCCGGGGTGGGTGCAATGTGGTCCAGCAATACTTCCATTTTACCGCCGCAGATCATACCCAGGTCGGCCGCATCTTTGCCGGTGAGATCAAAACACATTATTCCTGACTGTGGCGAGGCCAAAGCCTTTTTCGCCCGATTGATAGCAACTGCCTCGGTCAGGCCGCCGCCGATAGTCCCGTACGTTTGTCCGTCCGATCCCACGAGCATTTTACTCCCGGAGTGCCGGGGAGTAGACCCTTGAAAGCTTATGATGGATATCAGCACTACTGGCAAACCGGATTGCAGTTGTGTGCAAGTAGTTTTTGCCAGCATTTCGTTTTCGTTCATAGTATTTCCATTTGCGGCTTTCTTTCAGCCGGCGCTGGAGAATATCTCGATTTTTCTGCCGGTGTTTTTCCGACCGTTACTATTCCCTGCGAATCCATACTCGTAATTTCCGCGGGACCATATCCCAAATCTTTCAGGATCTCCATGGTATGCTGGCCCAGCAGCGGAGATGGTCCCTGCGGCTGCCCCGGGGTTTTCTCCAGCTTGACCGGTACTCCAAGCATTTTTACCTCTCCCAGTGTGGGATGAGCTATGGTCTGGATAATCTCATTCGCAGCAAGTTGCGGATGCGTAGCAACTTCTTCATAGGTGAGGCATGGGTCACATCTCATCCTGGCATCACGGAATATTTGCTGCCATTCCGACCTGGTCTTTTTTGAGAATGCTTCATCCAGAAGCCGGCCTACTTTTTCACGGTTTTTTAACCGGGCTTCGTCGGTAGCAAACCTCGGATCATCAATAAGGTGTTCCAGTCCCGCCAGCCGGCAGAACTCCGGCCACATCTTCCCGTTTCCGTAGATGGTCAGTACATCCCCGTCCCTGGCTCGGATGGGGCCGAAAGGAGGCGCAATGTAACTGCGCCCCAGCTTGAACGGTAGTTCACCGCTTATCAAGTAATCTGTAAATCCCGTGGCCTGCAGGTACAGCGCTGCATCCAGGTTGTTGATGGTCAATGCCTGTCCCTCATTAGTGCGCTCTCTGACAAAGAGGGCTGTCATAATACCGTAGGCTATCAACGCTGCGCCAAGATGATCGCAGCCAGGGAAGGGTAACATCTGGGGAGCGCCGCCAGGGTATCCCATCAGACTCACCAGCCCTGTCATCGCCTGGCTCCACATATCGCCGCCGGCTCGATGGGCCAACGGACCAGTCTGGCCATATCCGGAAAAGGAGCAATAAATTATCCTGGGATTGATCTTTTTTACGTCTTCATACCCGATACCGAGCCTGTCCGCCACGCCGGGCCGGAAACTCTCCACGAGCACATCCGTCTGAGCGGCGAGCTTCAAAACGATTTCCTTCCCTTTTTCAGTGCGGATATCGATTGCCAGGTCTTTCTTGCCTCGGTTGCAGGCCATCCATGACCCGGCATCCGGAATGTTCTCACGAGTCGCAGTATCGAGTACTTCATCCATACCCGCAGGCAGACCAAGCCGCTGGGCTTCTCCCTGGATTCTTTCAACTTTGATTACTTCCGCGCCCATATCGGCGAGCATTGCCGTACCCAAAGGCGCCGCAATGGCAATGCTGAAATCTAAAATCATTATTCCATCGAGAGGGTATTTCATGCTAAAACCTCCTGGAGACTGCTCAACCGGGGGACAAGCAACGGTGGTATTACTC
>CAZQQL010000132.1:0-6858 GCA_964595455.1 uncultured Dehalococcoidaceae bacterium | reverse complement strand
CCCACCACCCTACCCTACACTCTTTCCCTACACGACGCTCTTCCGATCTTCTTTATCTTAAGAATATGGGCCTTACGGATGATGATATCCAGGAAATCCTCGATGCCATCCTCGCCATGGATCCCGAAGGTTTTACCGTCGCCTCGTTCAGAGCGAACCTGGCAAGCCTGGTAGCGGCAAACGACGCATCCATCACCGAATTGACCGCACTGGCCACAGAAATGCAGACTTCCATCGAGTATCTCGATTACTACTATGTCGGGGAACGCAGTCCGCTCGCTGATGCCGGTGGCCCCTACACCGTAGCTGAAGGCTCCGCGCTCATTCTGGATGGCTCCGGTTCTTTAGATCCCGATGGGTCCATCGTGTCCTGGGAATGGGACATTGACCTCGACGGCGAATACGACGATACAACGGGCATCTCGCCGGTGGTAATTTTCGATGTTGCATTCAGCGGTCTCATCGGTCTCCAGGTCACCGATAATATCAGCCGGACCAGCATCAATTACGTTCTAATCACCGTGACCGAAGCCAACAGCGGACCGGTCATTGATACCTACTCGCCTGACCTTTCTGTTCAGGAAATGGCACTTGGGGACACAATCGATTTTTCTCTCTCCGCGTCCGACCCCGATAGCGATCCGCTCACCATCACCTGGTTCGTGGGCAATACCGTTGCGGTTTACGGCAACGCTTTCAGCTTCCAGCCGTCCGCCCTTGCTGACGCCGGCCTGCAGGTGATACGCGCCGAGGTCAGCGATAATAACGTATCCGGCGGCACGGCCGTCTTGAACTGGGCGGTCAATGTCCTGGCGGAAGATGCCGATGGTGACGGGTGGCGTGCCAACGTGGACTGCAACGAGGCCGAACCGAATATCAATCCGGGCATGACGGAGATAACGGGAAACGGCATCGATGATGACTGCAACCCGCTGACCAGCGATGTTCTGCCGATACCGGCCTTTTCGTTTACTCCCGGCTCACCGATGGCCGGCGATAACGTCTTCTTCACTGATGAATCTACTGATCCGGACGGCTACCTGGTAGCCTGGAACTGGGACTTTGGAGACGGTGAAACCAGCACCATCCAGCACCCTGTTCACGTCTATGCGCGCAGCGGCGTCTTTACTGTCACACTCACCGTGACGGAAGAATGCGGCAACACGGACAGCCTCAGCAAGAACATTGCAATAGCCGGTCCGCCGAATGCCTCCTTCACCGTCAGCAAGGAGATGAGTGTAGCCAGGCTGAGCCAGGGGGGAAGTATCGTTGATTTCTCCAGCGTCTACAGCGATCAGGCTTCCTACCAGCCAGTAAATCTCATCGATGAAAGCACCAGCAGCGGCTGGCGCACCGCTGCCGGTCAAAACACGAACCAATGGATGACCATAGATCTTGCCGGGGACATGCCTCATCTGGTCAGCAAGGTTAAATTCTACAAGGCAAATAATGCCTATAATCCCAGAAACTTCGAGGTCAGAGCATCTCTTGACGGTACCGGGAGCGGCAACTTCACGACGGTACTGACCGGCGCCCTTCCTGAAGGGTCTGGCTGGTTTGAATTCGATATCACGCCGATGGTTAACGCAAGGTATGTCCAGCTTTACGTGATTGATACCCAGGGTAGTGCGAACTACTTTATCGTTCCGTACTTCGATGTGCTGACACCCGGCCGTGACGGAGGCATCGTCTCGATGGTGCATGGCAAACCTGCCAGTATCGTGGAATTCTCCAGTCAATCATCTAGTTCAAATTCACCTGCAAGCATGCTGGATGAGATCTCGTCTTACTGGGCAACAGCTACCGGCCAGACCACCAATCAATGGGTAAAAATCGAGCTTGGAGGGGGTCAGAGCCATGTCGTCAGCCGGGTCGTACTGGCAGCTAGGACTGCTGGCTACGGCATCAAGGATTTCGAGATACGGGTTTCCAATACATCCTCCGATAATAGCTCCTTTACGACAGTCTTCACGGGAACCACGGCGAATGATGTCAGCGAACAGGAGTTCACGTTTACCCCCGTCCAAGCGCGCTATGTCATGCTGTATGCCATCAATAACCACGGCAGCAACCAGATACGCGAAGCCACATTCAAAATGCTCGCAACGGACGGGGCCAACCTGGCCAGTTCTTCAGGAGGCGGGGCATTCATCGTTGATTATTCGAGCTTCTATAGCAACAACAGACCGGAATTGGCCATTGACTATGACACAGGCACTTACTGGCGTACCGTAAGCGGGGATTCTGTTGATCAGTGGCTGACGGTGCGCCTGTTGTCCGGCTCTTCATGGCTGATAGACCGCGTGCAGATAACCGCGTTGGGTGGTACCGCAGGCCCCAAAGACTATGAGATCCGGGTCTCGAACACCACCCTGGACGATGCCGCCTTTACCACCGTGTACAGCGGCACCCTGCCCCAGGATACTCTTTCTCACTGGGCGGTCTTCCCGGTTGTCGAAGCTAAATATGTACAACTCTATGTGCTGAACAACCACGGCGCGAGCTACATCTCCGTTTACGATTTCCAGGTATACTCGCCGCAACTCGGCGGTGCGTCAGTGCCGTTCCATGATACCTCCACGGATGATAAATCCATCATGTCCTGGGCCTGGGATTTCGGAGATGGAGCGACATCCTCGGAACAGTTCCCCCGTCATATCTATACTGCTCCGGGCACGTATACCGTGACCCTGACTTTGACGGATGACGACGGCCTGACCGCTTCAGCCGTTATGAACTACACCGTGCTCCATACCCCTACGGCTGACTTCAGCTGGACACCAGGTATCCCGGAGGAAGGTCAGACTACCCAGGTCACCGATACTTCCACCGATGTCGATGGAGTCATTGTTGCCCGGCAGTGGTCATTCTCCCACAACACGCAGACGCCGACCTCGGCCAGTACCACGACATCGTTCCCGGATAATGGTGATTATCCGGTGACATTGACCGTTACGGATTCCCAGTTGCTTACTTCTACCGTTACGCTCTTCGTTTCCACCATAAACGTTCCGCCCACGATCAACGCCGGTTCTGACCGGACCATCTACTGGGGGCAGGACTGGACGGAAGCGTTGCCAGGATATACCAAACTCGACGCAACCATCAGTGATGAAAGCACTGTGGACCGTCAAACACTGACCGTGGACTGGGACTTCGGGGACGGTCAGACAGCCCATGTTGAAAACGCCAACACCTCAAGTAAAGCGCAGGTCCCTCATGTTTGGAGCCAGCCGGGGGTCTATACGACTGTCCTGACTGTTACCGATAAAGACGGCGGCGTGACGACCGACGAACAGATTGTGACCGTCCTGCAACATGGTACGATCCAGAGAGTCTATGCAAACCTTACAGATGAAGACAGCAACGAAATAAAAGTCGTTTCCAAACTTTGGAATGTTTTTAAGCTGAAAAACAATCTTGAAGGCTTTGAAGTGACATTTACCCTCGGCAGCCAGACTGCTACCGCTGTGACCGATGCCGGCGGCTTTGCCACTGTTTACTTCACCGGCTCAGCCGGAGATACGGTGACAGCCGTGTTTGCCGGTAACGAGTGGTACTCCGATTCCACCGCAACCGGGACTGTCGGGGCGGCTTCGTCACTCCCCGGCGGTGACATCATCTTCGTCATCGACGAGTCCGGGAGTATGGGGGATGACATCGCGGCGGTGAAAGCCAATGTAGCTAATATTGCCGACCAGCTCGGAGATACTATCGATTTTCAGCTTGGTCTGGTCGGGTTCGGTACTAGTAGTCATAGAGACTTCTCAGGATTTTTCCCCGGAACTCCCCAGGATACGCGCGGCGGCGCCGGTCACCTCCATTCGCCGCTCAGTGATGATATCAGTGAATTCGATGCCGCTCTCGATACCTTGTTAGCCGCTGGTGACGGTGAACCCGGTTTCAACGCCATCGTCTTCGCCACCAGTGACGCTATCGGCTACTTCCGGTCAGAATGCGCTTCCTGCGTCATCCTTATCACCGATGAAAGAAACGACCCCGATGAATACGCCCCGGAAACAAAAGCAGATGCCATAGCCGCGCTGCAGAACCGTAATGCTTTCTTCCTCGGCATCGTTTCCAGCGCCGGTGGTAACGATTACGGTCCGAACCCTGGAAGTATCGCCGATGTCACCGGCGGTGCAACATTCGATATCGAGGAATTCCGTTCCAACCCGGACCAGGTATTAGCGATAATCCTGGAAGAATGCGCCCGCAAGATCATCGAGGAAACCTCCGCCGATCTTTTCATCGGCCTGAATGCGACGCCGGAACCGGTTACTGCGGGCGAAGAACTCACCTACACCATCACTATCGATAATGCCGGTCCGGCGGAAGCGACGAACGTAGCGGTGACCAATACTCTCTCCGCGAACGTTACGTTCATCTCGGCGGTTTCTTCCCAGGGGGCTTGTTCCGAAGTTTCCGGTACCGTTACCTGCGAACTCGGCGCTCTGTCGGTCAACGGCACAGCGCAAATCACTGTTATCGTTGTTCCCGTTGCCGAAGGTAGTGTCTTGACTACCGCCGCCGTCACGACCGACCGGTTTGACCCGGATGAGAGTAATAATACTGCTTCGATAACAAGCACCGTCCGACCGTCCAACCGGGCCCCTGAACTTGGGCCGATCGGCGACCGGACTGTCGATGAAGGCGCCCTGCTCGAATTCACCGTGATAGCGACCGATGCGGACGGGGACGAGTTGACGTTCCTAGCTGACAATCTACCCGATGGGGCCTCATTCGATCCGCTGACCCGGATATTCTCATGGGCACCCGATTACGACCAGGCCGGGGTTTACCCGAATATCCGATTCGAGGTCAGCGATGGCGAGTTCACGGACTTCGAGACCATCACCATCACCGTGAACAACATGAATCGCGCGCCATCGGCGGCGGACGACAGCTACATCATCGATGAAGATGCAACCCTTACCGTGGGTTCACCGGGCGTCCTGTCTAATGACAGCGATCAGGACGGTGACTTACTGATACCGGCCCTCGTCATGGACGTAGCCCATGGTACCCTCGCGCTGAACACGGACGGCTCGTTCATCTACACGCCTGCCGGTAACTTCAACGGCGTCGATACCTTCACTTACAGGGTCAATGATGGCGCGGTTGAATCCGGCATCACTGTCGTTACGATCCAGGTTGTTCCGGTGAACGATGCACCGGTTGCGGTGAACGACGAATACAGCACTGATGAAGATACTTCCCTTGTGATTGCCCCTCCCGGTGTGCTGTTCAACGACTCTGATACCGAAGGAGACTTGCTGAGCGCAGTTCTCGTGGATGATACCACCCACGGTACCCTACTGCTCGAAAACGATGGTTCCTTTACCTACATACCGGATGCAGACTACAACGGCAGCGACGCTTTCACTTACCGTGCTTTCGACGGTACCGCTTTCTCCAACGTGGCTGTTGTGACCATCACCGTTGTCTCTGTTCGCGACCGGCCGGTGGCGGTAGCTGGAGGACCGTATTCCGCTAATGAAGGTTCGTCGGTCACCTTCAATGGCTCCGCTTCATATGCCCCGGATGGTGTCATTGCTGCTTATGATTGGGAGTTCGGTGACGGGTCCACCGGAGCCGGCCCATCGCCGCAGCATGTCTACATCGAAGAAGGGAACTACTCCGTTACCCTGACCGTGACCGATAACGAAGGCCTGATAGATAAGTCAACCACATTCGTAACGGTCAACGACCTTGGCCCGATGGCTGCCTTCACATGGTTCCCGGAACCGCAAACAGAAGGCGCTTCGATTACCTTCACCGACCAATCATATTCTTCACCTGACGGTATCGTGGCCTGGTATTGGGAGTTTGGAGGTCTTGGTTCATCCGCCGGGCAGAACCCAACGTTCACCTTCCTGGACAACGGCATCTATATGGTGACTCTGACGGTGACTGATGATGACGGAAGTACCGGCAGCATCAGCCATGATGTCACCGTAGTGGACCTCGGTCCGGTCGCTGTAGTGACCGGAGATACCAGCCTCGATGAAAACCAGACAGGCATCTACTATGCCTCCGGCTCGCAATCCTCTCCGGATCCCATCGTTTCCTTTGAATGGGACTGGGACTACAACGGGAACTTCAGTCCTTCCGATGATACTGGTGCGGTTCAGTCCCATGCATGGTCCGATGCCGGCGTGTACACCGTCGCCGTCAGAGTGACCGATGATGACGGTTCCGTTGATTTAGATACTCTTCAGGTCACGGTACATCGCATAAACGCCCCGCCGGTAGCTGATGACCTGGCTGTGATGACAGTCGAAAATGTTCCGGTGGCGGTGACGTTGACAGCCATCGATACTGATAATGATGCCCTCTTTTATTTCGTGGATACCACTCCTTCCCACGGAATGCTATCCGGCACGCCTCCAGATCTGATGTATACGCCAGCAGCAGGGTACACCGGCATCGATACGTTCACCTACAAGGTAAGTGACGGCCAGTCTGAATCCAATATCGCCGTGGTTACGGTCTCCATCGTCGCCGCAAATCATGCTCCCGATGCTGTAGATGATATGTTCACTACCAGCGAAGACATTCCCCTGATCGTGAGCGCTCCAGGCGTTATGTTGAATGACAGTGACCCTGATGGAGACCCGTTGACTGCATTTCTCCTGGAAACCACGTTGTATGGCTCCATTGTGTTCGGTGAGGACGGTTCTTTCACCTATTCGCCAGACCCCGATTTCTATGGTATGGATGTCTTCTCGTATAGGGTAAGTGATGGTAACCTCGAATCCAATATCGCCATAGTGACGATCAGTGTCAGCGCACTGAATTCTCTGCCCGTCGCGGATGCCGGCGGGCCGTATACCGGTATGGCGAAAACGCCGGTGG
>CAZQQL010000131.1:0-6907 GCA_964595455.1 uncultured Dehalococcoidaceae bacterium | reverse complement strand
GGCACGATGAATTGCACGTTTCACCCCGGAATTACTTCTGTGGGAAGTATACGGGAACCGGCGGCACCGCGCATTGAAGTTGACACCCAAATCCAGCAACGCCGGAACACATTCGCCATTAAGCCAGGATTTATGAAACCTTTAGGATACTTTTAGCAAAGCTTCATGGACGCCAACCGGATTATTACCTGCCGGCCTTATACTACTAAAGTAATGGTACTATTTAACCACGGCGTCATGAAAATAGCCTTTTTCGCCTTCCTGGTGGTGGCGATCACGCTGGTGCTGCTGCGGACCAACCCCATCCTGTTTCCACCGGTCCAGGGAGCTTCCGAAACGTTCGACTGCGATGACAGCGCCCTGGCGATGTACGAGCACTTCCAGAGCTACGGCATCCAGTCCTGGCCGATCATCGGCAACCTGGAGGCGGAGGACGAGGCTTTCGCGGACAGCAACCATGTCTGGCTGCTGGTGGACTTCGGGGGCAGAAAAGTAGCTTACGACTGGGGCATGCCCCGGCTGGACAAGCAGCATTACGAGGGCTACATCATCAGCCTGGAGAAGCTCCTGCTGGCCGTTAACTATGACAAATCCAGTGAAGACGGCGGCCTAGCATCGGTGACAGAGACCGAGTAACCTTTTCTTTCTCGAAAAAAGTGGGCTCGGTAGGATTCGAACCTACGGCCAATCGGTTATGAGCCGACCGCTCTAACCGCTGAGCTACGAGCCCGTGAGCGTGGATGCGGCATCCGCTTCCCGTCACCCCAATCCGCCGCGTTTCCATTGTACAACGGCGGCTATCGTATGGCAAGAAAAAGGCTACTTCTGGTATCTTTCCTTCAATGTTTATGTCAACTTTCTGCCACGCTGCCCGGCATGGTTGATTGGCAGGCTCGATACATAGTATTATGGAAGGTACATCAAGCGCGGCAGGAACGGGATGACAGGCTGGAAATTAACCGCAACAACGATACTGTGCCGCCACATCGGCGATGAGGTCACGCTCATGATGACCGAGGACGGGACCCTGTCCTGCACCTGTATGCAGCGGTACTACAGCAATGGGCGCTCCAGTGGCAGGAAACACTGCCAGGGACCCTCCTGCGCCTTACTGGCGGAGTATAAGTCCAAACTGGCCGGTGAGAACGTACGGAGTTCCCGATGAACGTTTCCTCCAGGCAGGTCAACGGGGATACTCCCGCCACCGGTCAGCCCAGGATAAAGATAGACAATATCTCGTTGTCCTTCGGCGGGGTACGCTCGCTGGTGGACATCAGCGTGGATGTCCGGGACCGGGAAATCCTCGCAATCATCGGCCCCAACGGCGCCGGCAAGACCTGCCTCCTCAACTGCATCAACGGCTTCTATAAACCCCAGAAGGGCGAGATATACTACGAAGGCAAGCGCATCACCCGCATCCGGCCGGACAAGGCCGCCAGGATGGGACTGGCGCGAACGTTCCAGAACATCGAACTCTATACCGGCCTCAGCAGCCTGGACAACATCATGGCCGCCCGCCACGTGTTGATGAAGCAGAACGTCCTGGCCAGCGCGCTGTACTTCGGCTGGGCTCACAAGGAAGAGATCACCCACCGCAAGACGGTCGAGGACATCATCGACTTCCTGGAGATCGAATCCATCCGCAAGAAGACGGTCGGCACCCTGCCCTACGGTATGAGGAAACGCGTGGAGCTGGGGCGGGCGCTGGCGCTGGAACCCCGGGTCTTGCTCCTCGATGAGCCCATGGCCGGCATGAACCTGGAAGAGAAGGAAGACATCGCCCGGTTCATCATTGACATCTTCGAAGGCCAGGGCGTTACCTACCCGGATACGCCGGTGCTGCGGGACGGAGTAAGCTGTATCGTCCTCGTCGAGCACGATATGGGTGTGGTCATGGACATCGCAGACCGCATCATCGTCCTTGACTTCGGCAAGAAGATCGCCGAGGGCACACCGGAAGAGATCAAGAACAATCCTCAGGTCATCGCGGCCTACCTCGGCGAAGAAAAGTAGTTACGGGAAGTCAAAGGTCAAAAGTCAGAAGTCACAAGTGACCGGCGAGATGTTCTCCCGGATAAGGCTCTGAAAAGCAGCGCAGCCTGTTTCCGTTCCCCTATTCGATTCCTAAAAACCTCCTTCTTACACTACATTTTCCTGAGACTGAGTCCAACCAGCAAGACGGTGCTTCAGCCTCGATCCGTTTCGCGCGTGACGGAACAAACCGGATTTTCAGTCTCGGTTCGATTGGGAGGCCAAGTGGCATTTTCAGGCTCGATTGGTTCCGGAGGGTACATGTGCATTTCAGGCTCGATTGGTTCCGGACCGTATTTTGAGTGTAACTGACTCGATGTGTCTTGTTTGTTGTTTACGATAGCCTCGATTTTTCTCATGTTCTGGTTGAATAGCGTCAGTTCGTTGGGCGGTCTACCGGGATGGATCCTGCGCGATGATTTTCCGCATCGGTGTATTTACTAGTATTAGTACATATGTTCTTACTTGTCAAGGGAGTTATGTCACTTTTTTTGGGGAAGTCAAAAGTCAGAAGTCAAAGGTCAAAAGTACAAGTCAAAAGGAAAAAGTGGGTGATAGGCTGAGATATGACTGTTGGCGATATTGTTTTAGTATTTGATGCTCGTACACACTATGCCATACCTCCCTTGATGACCGGGCAAATTGACTGAAAAAAATGGTACCATTATTGAATACGGTTCGCTGCAGGAATGATGATAGGGGATCAATCATGCCAGAAGATATTCAGCCCCTGCTCTATTCGGAACTCGCCCCGTGGTTCCACCTGCTGACCTCGCCGGACGAATACCGGGATGAAGCGGCGTTCTACTCCCAACTGCTCGTCGATAGCGCGCATATCCCGGTGAACGAAGTCCTCGAACTGGGCAGCGGCGGGGGAAACAACGCTTTTCACCTGAAAACCCGATTCACGTTGACCTTGACCGACCTTTCCCTGGAGATGCTGGATATCTCACGAAAACTGAACCCCGAGTGCGAGCATGTCCATGGCGATATGAGAAACCTGCGGCTGGACCGGCAGTTCGATGCCGTCTTCGTACATGACGCCATCGACTACATGTTGAATAAAGCGGACCTGTGGAAAACGTTTACCACCGCGTTCATTCACTGCAAGCCTGGCGGCGCGGCCCTGTTCTGCCCGGACTACATAAGGGAGACTTTCTCGGAAAGCACGGAAACCGGCGGCCATGATGAGAGCGAGCGCGGATTACGCTATATGGACTGGACCTGGGACCCCGACAAAAAAGGCGAAAGCTGGGTTTCACATTTTGTCTTTATCATGAGGGATGGTGATAACGTGGCATACCGTACCGATGAACATCACTGCGGACTATTTGCCGGGCAGACGTGGCTTGATCTGTTGGAAAAGGCCGGATTTAAAGACGTCAAGATGGTCCCTCACCCTGAAATTGATAACTGGCCTACTCCGGTATTTACGGCGCGTAAACCGCAGGCCTGACCCTTATTCCCACTTGCGGACGTCTTTGATGCCCTGGTCTTTTTCATCGATGGCGCCAGTTTCTACATACTCGATGCGGTCGATCTTGATGCGGCACACGTCCTGGAACCGGTCGTTGATGTCCGAGGAGAGCCGTGCCGTGTCCACCGTTTTGTCCTTGAGTTCAGCTTTGAGTACCAGGGTATCCCGGTGTTTTTCACGCCCCACGACCAACTGGCAGCGGACGACATCGCCCGAGGCCTTGACCGCCTGCTCCGCCTGTTTAGCGACGATGAACATGCCTCGGACCTTGACGGCGTCGCCGGCGCGGCCGACGATGCCGGTGATCCGGCGGGCGGTACGGCCGCAGGCGCAGGGTTCCTCGATGTACGAAGTGAGATCCCCGGTGCCGAAGCGTATCAGGCCCCAGTCAGGGTTCTGGAGCTGCGTCGTGACGAGTTCTCCGACTTCTCCCGGTCCGAGCTGCCGGCCGGTCTCGGGGTCGACGATCTCGGTGACGTATTCGTCCATGAGATGCATGCCGTGCTTTTCACGGCACTCGTAGGCGATGCAGCCGCCCGGTTCGGTAACGGCGTAGGCCTGGTAAGTATCAATGCTATAGTCCTTCTCGAATGTGACACGGAGCGAGGGCGCCAGCATCTCCCCGGTAAACCAGGCCTTGCGGATGCAGAAGTCTTTCTTCAGGTCGAGCTCCATGTCCTCGATTCGTTTCAGGACCGTCATCAGGTAGCTCGGCGTGCCGACGAAGCCGGTCACCTTCAAGTCCCGCATGACCTGCACCTGGAGATCGGTGTTGCCGGTCCCGGCCACCACCACAGTGGCGCCGCAGTGGCGGAGTCCTTCATGGAACAGGATGCCGGCCGGTGAAAGGTGGTAGGTGAAGGTATTGATGGCCACGTCGCCCTTGCGGAACCCGGCCGCCCAATAAGTCTTGGCGAACCATTTCACGTCCGGAGGCTGGATCTCGTAGATGGGTCCCGGTGAGACGAAGACCCGTTCCACGTCTTCCTTGGGAATGGCGGACACGCCGCCGTACGGGAGAGAAGCTTTCTGCATCTCGATGAGTTCAGGCTTCCGCGTTATCGGGAGCTTCTCCAGGTCTTTGACCGTAGTGACGTCGGACGGCTTCAGGCCGGCGCCATCGAGCAGCTTTTTCACCGCCGGCGCTTTCCCGTACGTATGGGCGATATGCGCCGCCAGCTTTTTGTTCAAATAGTCTTCCCGGGCGGGAGAGGACATCGTTTCCAGGTCGTCGAAATACTCGTCGGGGCGGGGCGTCAGAGCCATCGCTTTCTCCTCTTGTAGTGCTTCACTTCACGGTAGCTTTTCTTGGAACCGAGGGCGGAAAGCCCCATGTAAAATTCCTTGACGTCCTCATTGTTCTTCAAATACTCCGCCGAGCCGTCCAGGACGACGCGGCCGTTCTCCATGACGTAGCCGTAATCCGCGATGCTGAGAGCGATGCGGACGTTCTGCTCCACGAGGAGGACCGAGGTCTTCTGTTCGGTGTTGAAGCGCTTGATGATGTTGTATATCTCTTCCACGAGGAGCGGGGCCAGGCCGAGGGATGGCTCGTCCAGCATCATAAGCTTCGGTGTAGCCATCATGGCGCGCCCGATGACGAGCATCTGCTGCTCGCCGCCGGAGAGATAGCCCGCGGTGTTCTTCCGCAAGTCCTTGAGACGCGGGAAATAATCGTAGACCATTTCCAGGTCCTGCCTTACGGCGTGCCGGTCGCGGCGGTTATGAGCGCCGACCAGGAGGTTTTCTTCCGTGTTCAGGTGTTCGAAGACGTGGCGGCCTTCCAGCGCCTGGATGATACCCAGCTTGCCGATGGCCTCGGCGTTCTGCTTGTCGATACGGTCCTTGTCCCAGAGGATGCTGCCGTCGGTGACCTCGCCTTCCTCGGCATGAAGAAGGCCTGAGATGGCCTTGAGGGTGGTGCTCTTGCCCGCGCCGTTGGCGCCCAGCAAGGCAACAATACGGCCGTCTTCCACGGTCATGGATACGCCGTGCAGGACGCGGATGACATTGAGATAGGTTACCTCAATGTTGTTCAGAGTCAGCAATGTTCCGTTTTCTCCCGTTGTCCAGGGGCGGGGCTTCCGTAAAAGCCCCGCCCGTTACAGTCTACACTATTGCGCGAACCAATCGTACTTCTCGTACTCGATGACCGGTGCATCGACCCAATCGGTCAGGGCGACCATCTTGCCATCCTGGACCTGCAGGACGCGGACAGACTGGCAGAGACGGTTATCACCGGAAGTATAGGAGACCGGGCCGTGCAGCCCGCCGACATCGTAAGAGGCCAGTTTCTTGATACCCTGTTCTTCAATTATCTTCCAGGCGTTTTCTCCGCCTTCAGCCAGTGCATCATAACTGGAGTTGGCGAGGGCCGTTTCCACGATCTTCATCATGATCATGCTCTGCGCCCAGCCGGTGATATAGTCGCCGTTACCGACGCTTTCAGGATGGTTCTTCTCGCAGTACTCGATAAGCTTATCCATGCCGGGAACATCGTCTCCCCAACTGACGGTCGGGAAGACGCCGTAGACATCTTCTGCATCAGCGCCGGCGATGCCGAGGAGCGCCGCGGTATATCCCGCGTGACCGGAGGCTATGGCGCAGTCCATGCCGAGAGCGCGGGCGTTTTTGATGATGAGCCCGGTGGGGGCCGGCGTGCTGGAAATATAGAGAACGTCCGGCTGCATGGACTTGATACGGGTCAGTGACTCCATTTCCGAGATGGTATCGGCTTTGTGTTCGAAGGCCTTGCCTACAGCGCCGTCCCAGAGGATTTCGATGCCGAGTTCATCGGCATAAGCCCGGGCGGCATCCACGGCGCCCTTGCCGGTAGAATTATTGAGGGCATGGATGGCAACTTTCGGCTTGCCTTCACCCTGCCAGCTCGCCAGGAAATACTGCATGAAGGCAAGGAAGTCGTCGCCATAGTCCGGAAGCTGGCCGTAGACATGCTGGGGCGGCCGGTAAAGGTTGGGCGATGAGAAAGCCGCCAGTCCGGGGAACCCGTACTGATTGGCGAGGCCCATGGCCGCGGTCATCATAGCAGAGGAAGACGTGGAGAACATGAGGCAGCCCTGGTCCATGAAATTGCGGACGATATTGGACATGGCCGCGGAGTCATACCCGTTGTCGCGCCAGACGATCTCCACCTGGTAGCCGTCAATGCCGCCGAGTTCCGTATTGACGTACTCGATGGCGTCTTTCTGGCCGTGCTCCAGGGGCCGGCCTTTTTCTGCTGCCTTGCCGGTGGAAGGGGTGGAAATCCCGAGTTTCAGGGTCTTGCCCGTCTTATCGACGGTCGATGTGGTCGCGGTAGTTGATGTTGTTGGCTCGGACCCGCCGCCGTTACCGCAAGCGCTCATGAGGGGCATAGCGCTGATAACGAGCGCCAGGCAA
>CAZQQL010000130.1:0-6912 GCA_964595455.1 uncultured Dehalococcoidaceae bacterium | reverse complement strand
GATAATGAGCGGTGACTGGAGTTCAGACGTGTGCTCTTCCGATCTAAGCCGTCTTCCACTACGAAGCAGTGAAAGACCCGGCAGCGACCATTGAAGCGGTGAAACGTCTCGGCATGAAAGCAGGGATAGCGCTCAATCCGGGCACCTCTAATGATGAGGTGGCGCCGTTCGTCGACAAGCTGGACAGCGTCCTGTTCATGTCCGTCAATCCGGGGTTCTACGGCGCACCGTTCATCCCGGAGGTACTGGACAAGGTACGCGATTTCCGCCGGCGTTTTCCGGGCATGGAAATAGGTCTTGACGGCGGAGTGAATGAAAAAACGATTCCCGACATTGTGAAGTCAGGAGTGGATGTTATCTACATAGGTTCGGCGGTGTTCCGGCAGCCCGATCCCGGGGAAGCCTTCCGCCGCCTGACGAAACTGGCGAATAGTTAAGCGGACAGAGGGAGTTACTGTTCCTCGGATGCCCAATTGAGCATGATTTCCTTAAGCCGCTGGGCGAGCTTCGGGCTATTGCGGAGCCGTGTGATAAAGACAGGACAGCCTTCCAGCAGCGAGTTCTGCGCTGCGGAAGCCATCGTTCCAAGCAGGTTCTCCATGCCCGTGTCCGTATTCATCTTCATGCCGGGGGGCGCCTGTTCCATCTGGCGGCGCAGGTCCTCGGCGGTGAATTTCATCGGCATAACACAGGACTTGTACCAGGGACATTCACGGCACTGGACCAGTCCGTATGCTTCATCAAGGATGTCATCCATGATCTTTCCCTTTTCCGGCAGTTAATCCCCGACCAATTTTTCGAGGCTCGTTTCCAGGGCAACCTGGCTTGGAAACGCGCCGGTCTTTATATCCTGTATTATACCATGTTTATCGATAAAAACCGTGACGGGAATGCCGGAGAGGACATTGTAGTCCGTAAAGACCTCAAGACTGTCATCCATCAGGATGGGAAAACTGACATTAAAGTAGTCCCTGAACGCTCTTACGGCATCAGGGGGTTCCGCCCGGTCGATGGCGAGGAAGACAACTCCTTCATCCTGCCACCGGGCATCGGCGTAGGCGGCTTCAAAGAACGGCGTTTCCAACTGGCAGGGGCCGCACCAGGTAGCAAAGAAATTCAGGACCACGGGTTTGCCTTCATAGTCTGACAGTGAATACTCCTGCCCGTCCAATCCCGGGAGGATGAAATCAGGGGCCATATTCTCCGGAGCGACGTTGGAACAACCGACAACAAAGAGGACCGCTATCACCAGGATGCCCAGGATCGCTATTGCTTTTCTATTGTCCATGGATACCTCAAATTGTTATGACGCCAGGGTCGAGAGCCAGGTGAGACGACCGGTGAGGATGAGGACGCCGACGACTACCAGCAGCACGCCGCTGACGGCCCGGATGATGCCGCTGTAACGGTTCATTTTCTTCAAGAACGGGAGAAGGGAATCGAAGGCGATGCCGATGATCAGGAAAGGCAGCCCCAGGCCGAGCGAATATGTCGCCAGGAGGCAGGCGCCTTTCCAGGCCGTCGATTGGACCGTGGCGAGGGCCAGGATGCTGCCCAGGATAGGCCCAACGCAGGCGGTCCAGCTTACCGAAAAGACGGCGCCGATGACCACGGAGCGGAAAAACCCCGACGACGAACCGAGCTTCGGGGCCAGGTGGCGCTCGAAGTTCAGCCAGGAAACGCGGAAGGACAGCAGGATGACCAGCCCGAACAGCACCAGCAGACCGCCGGCGATCTTCGAGAGCAGATTGTAATCAGGCACGATGGCGTAACCGGTAAGCCCGGCTATCGCACCGAGGAGAACGAATATCAGGGAGAACCCTGCCACGAAACTCAGGGCGTGGAAGAAGACGGCCGGACGGAAACCGCGCTGCTCGAACAGGTCCGGGCCGTAGAGACTGGCCAGGTAGACCGGCACCATGGGCAGCACGCACGGAGAAAGGAAGGACAATAGTCCCCCTGAAAAAGCGATAGCCAGGGATACGGGTTCCTGCATTTCATATCATTGTATACCGAAATTTCAGATTCGCAAACATGATTTTTGTCTCATGCCGCTCTGATTATGGACAATAAACCGCTTTCACCCGTATAATTCAGGTACAGATGCTATAATGGTCCGGTTACACAGGAGGTGCCGACGATGCCGCTCTACATTATGATGACGACGTTGACGGATGAAGGACGGAAGACCGTCCGCAGCAATCCCCGGAGGATCATGGAGGTCAACCGCGAGACGGAGAACATGGGAGTCAAGCTCCTGGGGCAGTATGTGACGCTGGGGCAGTATGACTTCATCAACATCATCGAAGCGCCGGATAACGAGACCATCGCCCGGATCGCGACGGAACTCGGTTCCCGCGGCACGCTCCAGACCAATACTCTGGCCGCCCTCACGCTGGACGACTTTATCAAGAGCATCGAAAAATAAACCATTCCCCATTATATTGGAGGGCCCCCGATAAGACCGCTGAGTTTTTCGCAGATATCCACGTACCAAGCCTGTCCTCTGCGGTACAAGCTGCAGTATATCGACCGCCTCAAGACCAGGGAGCGAGGCTACCTGTCCTTTGGCTCTTCCCTGCACTCCTGCGCAGAGTACTTCTTCAGGCTTAAGACCCCGCCGCCGCCAACTCTGGAACAGGTGCTGTCTTATTATGAATCGACGTGGATTTCCGAGGGTTACGAGACCCCGGAAGAAGAGGCGCACTATCGAACCTACGGAAGAGATCTGTTGACCCGGTTCGTGGAACTGCATACGCCGAATTTCCGGATGCCCATCGCGGTGGAGCGCGGCTTCAGCCTGGATATCGAAGGTATTATCGTGAGGGGGTTCATCGACCGGGTGGACAAGCTGGACAGCGGAAAGCTGTCCATCGTCGATTACAAATCCAACCGTGATCTCTTTACCGTTGACTACGTGGAGAACGACCTGCAGTTGACCGTCTACCAGATGGCCGCCGAGCAGGCCTGGGGCATCCCGGCGGAACTGCTGACTCTCTACCACCTGCGGTCCAATACCGCCTGCAGCACCCCTGCCCGCAGCCGGGAACGCCTGGATGAGACCCGGGCCATGATACTGGGCGTGGCGGAGAACATCGAGCGGAAGATTTTTCCGGCCATCGAAAACCGGTTCTGCCCCTGCGACTTCCCGGAATACTGTCCCAATTACCGCCATCTACACCTCACGGCCCCGCTGGAAGAAGGCGCCCAGGCTTCCCTGTCCGCTCCGGCCGCTATCGATGCCGCGAAATCAGTGGAGCGCTACGCGGAGCTTCACGCACGGATAAAAGAACTGCAGGGTGAACTGGAAGAAATCCGCGACCAGATCGTTACCTACTGCGGCACGGAATGCCTGAACCGCCTGTACGGTACGGAACATGAGCTTTCCATCAGCACGACCGAACGGACCGGCTTTTCCGAAGAAGACGTCAAGGCAATCCTCGAACCAGCCGGACTCTGGGACCTGGTCACCAGGCTCGATGAGTCCCGACTCAAAGCGCTGCTGGCAGACAAGACCCTGGATATCGGACTACGCAAGCAACTGGAATCGTTCCGGAAAATCACGGCATCCTACTCCCAGGTCAGACTGAAGAAACGCTCCGGCGGCGATGAAGAATAGACGGTAAAGAAAGGTACTGCATTGGCAAAGCTACTACTCGTCAGGCACGGCCGCACCCGTCTGTACCAGTCCGACAGGTTCTGGGGAAGCACCGATATTGCGCTCTCGGACCTCGGGGTCAAGCAGGCGGAACTCGTCCGGGACCGGCTGGCCGGAGAAAAGATCAGCGCCGTCTTTTCCAGCGCTCTCAGCAGGACCAGGGTCAGCGCCGAGATCATCGCTGCGCCGCACCGGAAAAAAGTGACGTGTGTAACCGAGCTTAACGAGTGCAACTTCGGCTTTGTAGAAGGCCTGACCTTCAACGAGATTCAACAGAAGTACCCGGACCTGGCGGAAGTGCTGCTCGGGTACGATACGGATACACAGTTTCCCGGTGGCGAATCGTTCGGAGACCTGAACAAACGCGTACAGACGTTCCTGCCGGCACTCGAAGAGTACACCGTCAAGGACACAGTACTCATCGTCGGGCATGGGGGTACGCTCCCCCTATTCGTCTGCCACCTGCTCGGCATTCCCATCAACAAGTGGCGGCAGTTCCGCATCACGCAGGGATCATTGAGCATCATCGAAACCTACCGGGAAGGCTCGTTCCTCACCCTTCTCAACGATACTTCCCACCTCACAAATTAAGGAGAAAGCATGACCCGGGTATTCGTTTCCTGGAGTGGCGGCAAGGACTGCTGCCTCGCCCTGCACCGGGCGCTGAAAGACGGCCTCGATGTGAAAGTCCTGGCGAATACGATCACCGGGGATGGACTTCGTTCCAAGAGCCACGGCATGTCCGCTACGGTCCTCCGCGACCAGGCCGGGGCCATCGGCATCCCGATGCGGCAGCAGCCGACCAATGATGAAAACTACCGCGACCGCTTCGTGGCCATGCTGAAGGAATTCCGTGAAGAAGGCATCGAAGCCGGCGTGTTTGGAGACATCGACTTCAATCCGCACCGGGAATGGCTGGAAGGGGTCTGTGCGGAGACCGGCATGCAGCTTTTCCTGCCATTGTGGCTGGAGGAACAGCAGGGCATGATGGATGAATTCATCGATGCCGGTTTCACGACCGTCGTCGTGGCTGTCAAGGAAGGCGTACTTGGACCGGAGTTCCTCGGACGTACCATCGACGGCACGTTTCTGGAAGATATCCGGAAGGCCGGCGATAACATCACTCCCTGCGGTGAGGCCGGGGAATACCATACCTTCGTCGTCGATGGGCCGATATTCAAGCAGCGGCTGGTCATCGATGAAAGCCGGACGGTCAGCCGTAACGGCCATCATTTCCTGGAAGTTTCCCGGGTGAAGCTGCAGGATAAGGGCTAGGCAGTTATTTCACCAGCACCGCCTGCTGGGCATCGAAAAGTTGCCGGATGCCTTTTTCCGCCAGGTCCAGCATTGCATCGATATTCTGACGCGAGAACGGTTTGCCCTCCGCAGTGCCCTGTATCTCGACGAATTCCCCCTTGCCGGTCATGACGACGTTGAAATCCACCGCGGCCTGGGAGTCTTCATCGTAACAGAGGTCGAGGACCATCGTGTTGTTGACGATGCCGATGCTGGTAGCGGCGACAGCGCTCCGGAGCGGCATGGTCTTGATGAGTCCCATGTGCAGCAGGTGCTCCAGCGCGATATGCAGCGCCACATAAGCGCCGGTGATGGAAGCCGTCCGGGTCCCACCGTCGGCCTGGAGGACGTCGCAGTCCACGGTCAGGGTCCGCTCTCCGAGCTGCCGCATGTCCGTCACCGAGCGCAGAGAACGCCCGATAAGCCGCTGTATCTCCTGGCTCCGTCCGCCTGCCTGTCCCCTTTCACGCTGAGTGCGGGTGGAAGTGGCCCGCGGCAGCATGGCGTACTCAGCCGTGACCCATCCCGAGCCGGAGTTGCGCAGGAACTGGGGAACGCGGTCTTCCACGGTGACCGCGCAGAGTACCCGCGTTTTCCCAACTTCAATCAGCGCCGAGCCTTCAGGATAATCCTGGTAGCCGGTGGTTATCCTGACCGGGCGAAGTTCGTTCCAGACGCGGCCGTCAATACGTTTCATTCATGACTCCAATCTTTCTGTTCTTCCAGGCACAGTTCTAGTACTTCTTTTATGTTACTCTGCAACTCTTCCAGTGTTTCAGCCTCGGTGTGAGCGCCGGTGACTCCCGGAACAATTCCAACGTACATGCCCGATTCTTTATCAAGCAATACTTAGGCCTCGTAACCCATTACTATGTAAGAGCCGTCAAATAATCTCTCAGCCATTGCAACGCCGCCTCCGCGGCGGCGGCCTTGTTCTCTTCCCGGCTACCGGTGAACAGCCATTTTCTGGCGCTATAGCCGTCCCGGTCCGCCATGCCGGTAAAAAATAGCCCAACCGGCTTTCCGGGGGTCGCGCCGCCCGGCCCGGCGATGCCGGTATCCGAAATACAGATATCAACCCTGAGCACCCGGCGGCCGCCGATGGCCATCTGCTCGGCGACCTGCGGGCTGACCGCGCCGTGCTCGTCGAGGGTGTCCTGCCGCACCCCGACGCACTTCATCTTGATCTCGTTCGAGTAGGAGACCACGGCCCCCTTGAAATATTCCGAACTCCCGGCGACATTGGTAATCCGGTGGGCGATAAGCCCGCCTGTGGCGGATTCCACCGTCCCCAGGGTCCAGCCGAGCCTCCGCAGCAACCGCCCGATCTCTTCTTCCAGCGCAGCCATTTCAGACATACCTCTCCATTAAATGGTACAGGACTTCATCCAGGTCGTCACCGGCCCGTTTTATGCGGTCCAGGAGCCTCTCCGCTTCGGCGCAGAGCGAGGGATCGAGGACGTCATCCACACGGCCCATGATGCCCAGGCGCCGTCCGAGCTTGTACAGGTCCCGTTCTTCCGGCCGCAGGGACTGGAACCGCTCGATGACGCCGAGCATCTTTTCCCGCTCTTCGGGCAGCTTGCCTTCGACTTCTGGCAGCAGGTTGATGATATGGTCGCTGGCGATGGTCGAAGTGACGGTCAGGTTCTCCAGCAGCAGCTTTTCCTCGGCGACGATTTCCTCATCGGTCGACCGGATGAAGCAGCCTTCCGCAACATCGCTGAAGAGGTCCATGCCGGGACGCACCGTCAGCGTACGGAAGCGGATGTAGTCCGGGTTGATCTCATTCAGGACGCGGGCCGTCTCCAGGGCATGCTCCCGCCACATGGTCTTCCCGCCCAGCCCGAGCATGACGTACTCGCTGAGGGAGATGCCGGAAGCGACCACGTTCTTCCCCCCGGCGATGTGGTCGGCTGCGGTCACGCCCTTGTCCACGAAGGCCAGGACGGGATCGT
>CAZQQL010000129.1:0-7112 GCA_964595455.1 uncultured Dehalococcoidaceae bacterium | reverse complement strand
TAACCTATGTCTCCGGTACGTTTTGTTACCATTGTATCCGGTCTGTACCCCCTTGGTCCCTCTTTGCTAACGAGGGACAACCCATCGTGCCTGGCAAATGATTGCGGGCTAATCCTTAATTTTCATCTTCATGAAAGGGAGGTAGGGAACCCATTCTTAGAATACCATTATCACCACCGCCAGCGCCGCTATCTCCGAAATTTCGTTAATGGCGCCATAGGTATCGCCGGTGAGGCCTTTGAGCTTGGACTTGAAATAGAAGGCCATCAGCGTCGCCAGGAGCCAGACCCCGCCCAGGGCGGCGAACCCGGACCAGGATATGAAAGGAAACGCGCCGCCACAGGCTGCCAGGGCGAGTACCGTTGCAATGAGGAATTGGGGCAGACGGGTGGCCTGCTTGTAGGCGGCGCCCATGCCTTCTTTGTGGGCGTAATTGAAGGCGAAGATCGCGTAGACCATGGCCCAGCGGCTGAGGACCGGCATAAGGACAAGCGCGCCGTCAAACCAGTTATCCGGGAGGCTGAGAACGGCCGCGAACTTGCCGAGCAGGACGAGGACGATGCCCACCACGCCGAAAGCGCCGGTGCGGCTGTCATGCATTATCTTCCAGCGCTCTTCTGCAGGGCGGTAACCGGCCATGCCGTCGCAGGTGTCCGCCAGGCCGTCGAGGTGGATGCCGCCGGTCAGGCCAACCAGGACCGCCACGACGACAGCGCTGCTGAGGACCGGCGGCAGAACGAGGTCGAGCACCCAGTAGACGCCGGCCAGCACCAGCCCGATGAGGAGCCCTATCAGGGGGAACCAGGCGGTGGCCCGGCCGAGGCCATCCGGCCCGATCTCCCGTTTCACGGGGACGGGGGCGCTGGTGAGAAGCTGGACGGCGACCAGGAAGCTAATCATCAGTCTCCTTCCGAAACCCCGGCTTCGGCGAAGGTAGCCATTTCAGTGAGCGTGCGGGCGGCGGCCTCGGCGACGAAGATACCCATGGCGGCTCCGGTGCCTTCTCCCAGCCTCATGTCCAGTTGGAGAAGTGACTTGAGGCCGAGCGCGGCCAGCATGGCGGGATGGCCGGCTTCCGCCGATGAATGGGCGGCGATGAGGTAGTCCTTGAGCCGCGGGGCCAGGGCGCAGGCGAGCAGGGCGGCGGCGCCGGAGATAAAGCCGTCGATGACGACGGGGATGCGCTGGGCGGCGGCGCCGAGCATAATGCCGGCCAGTCCGCCGATCTCGAAACCGCCCACTTTGGTAAGGACATCGACCGGTTTGGAGCGGTCCGGCTGGTTGACCTGGAGGGCGCGGGCGATGACGTCGATCTTATGGCTCAACTGTTCGTCGGTGATGCCGGTGCCGCGGCCGGTGACCTCGGAAGCGGGCTTGCCGGTGAGGGCGGCGAAGACGGCGCTGCTGGCGGTGGTGTTACCGATGCCCATATCGCCGGTGCCGAGGATGTCCAGGCCTTTATCGGCCTCCGCGGTAACGATTTCGATACCGGCCTCGAGGGACTGCACGGCCTGGGCTTCCGTCATGGCCGGGCCGAGGCACATGTTCTTCGTACCGTAGTCAACTTTTTTCACGATGAGGCGCGGGTGCGGCGGGAGGTCCGAGGCGACGCCCATGTCCACGAAAACGACACGCGCGCCGATGAGGCGGGACAGCACGTTGATGCCGGCGCCGCCGTTCAGGAAGTTCATGACCATCTGGGCGGTGACTTCCTGCGGCCAGTTGCCCACTTTTTCCGCCACGACGCCGTGGTCTCCGGCGAGTGTGAACATGGCCTTTTTCTCAATGACCGGCGAGGCCTTGGCCTGTATGCCGGCGAGTTGGATAGAAAGGTCTTCCAATCGGCCGAGGCTGCCGGCGGGCTTGGTGAGGTCTGCCTGTCGGGTACGTGCAGCCTCCATGGCTGCATTATCAAGCGGCTGAATGGCCGCTATAGTTCGGTTAAGTAAGTCCATTTTTTCTCCAGTATTCAGTTAATGTTTTTCAGTAGGCTCACGTTTACACCGGGTCGATTATCCCCCTTGAAAAGGGGGATAAAGGGGGATTCGCCAGTATTCCATATCCTTTTTCTTTGTTTTCTAGTTCACGAATCCCTCACCTCTCCCTTTGCAAGGGAGACGATGGTGTTTTCTTTTTCAAGGTCTAACGGTTAACTCATAGTGTCCGCTCAGGCAATTCTTTGAGAATCCGGATCAGAACAGAGTTCACATTATTCACCACTTCGGATTTGGAAAAGCGGAGTACATTCAAGCTCAATCCATGAAGATAAGCATCTCGCTCTTTATCGTATTCTTTTCCGTCCTCCGCAAAGTGCGCGCCGCCATCTATCTCAATCACCAGCTTGGCGGTCCGGCAATAGAAGTCTACGATGTAATTTCCGATTGGTTTTTGCCTGACAAAACCATAACCTCCGAGTTTCTTCGAACGGAGATATTCCCAGAGCGATTTCTCCTCTTCCGTCATGTGACGTCTGAGTTCCCGGGATCGTTCTTTCAGATTGAGATTATACGGCAGTGTCACTAATACCTTCCCATCGATTGTCCCCCTTGAAAAGGGGAAAAAGGGGGATTCGTTTTTGAACTATTACCAAAAATGCGGGTTCTCGATTTCATGAATCCCTCACCTCTCCCTTTGCAAGGGAGACGATGGTGTCAATTTGGATCGAGTTCTTTGGCTAATTCTTTTTACTTAACTACAGATAATTGCCCAGCATACAGCACTCGTTTTCAACCGTATTTCGGGGAGGCCACGGGGCAGACGCGCATGCATTCGGAGCAGCCCCCGGCGCTCGTGACGTACTGGGAACAGGCGAATGCATTGATAACATACTTTTCACCGGTGTCCCGCTTCGGGTAGCCGATGGCGTTAGCGGGACACTTGAAGACGCAAATGTTGCAGTAGCGGCAGGCGGCGGCGTCGTCACGGGCGGTAGAGGCCAGCTCCGCCTCGGTCAGGCAAATATTGAGCAGCACGCGGGGACCGTACTTTTGCGTTACCAGCAGGCCGCTCATGGCCAGATCGCCGAGGCCGGCGGCCCGGGCGGCTTCCTTGTAGGAAACAATGGCCTTGAGGAACCGGTTATCCACGGACGGGCCTTCGCCGGGCATCGGCAATGCTTTAAGTCCCTGTTTGCGGGATTCTTTGGCTATATCATAGGCGGCGCGGACGAGCCGACCGCGCAGGTAATCCTTGTGACGGTCGAGGAGGTCGTTCATCTTCGGCGCGCCGGCGGTACGCCGCGGAACGGAGAGGTCGAGGAACTCAGGCCATATCTCCATACCAAAAACTACGATGGAACGGCAGGACGGCAGCAGGTCCAGGGCCTGTTTCGCCAGTTCCGTGCCTGTAGTATCTTCGATGCGGGCAACGCCGACCATATCCACCTCGAGGTCCGCCAGCAGTTCCTGCACCGTCTGATTACGCTTATCGACCATTACCGTATCACCTCACTCGTTATTCCCCTCATTATAACGACGGGCGGTAAATAAATCACCGGGCAGGCCCTCCTGCCAAAGAAGTCATGGCTTCCACCAGCTTCCGGCAGTCCGGCAGGGAGCGGGGCGCCAGGCGGATATATGCCGGCAGCCCGAAAGACGAGCAGTCCCGGACCATCAGACCTTTTTTCAGGAGCGACAGGCGCAAATCGGTGGCATTGCCGACCTTGACGAGGAAGAACCCGGCGTCCGAGGGGCAGACCGTGAAGCCCAGGCTGGAAATTTCTCGCATGAGGTAGTCTTTCGCTTCAGTCAACTGCCGGAGCGTCTGTTCCAGGTAATCGTACCGGTCCAGGACGAACAGGCCCGCCTCCTGGGCGGGCGCGTTCACGTTCCATGGCGGCAGCGCAATCCGCAGGGTTTCGATGATCTCAGGACGCGCCACCGCGTACCCGAGGCGAAGGCCGGGCAGGCCGTAGTCTTTCGTCATTGAGCGCATAACGACGACGTTAGCCCGTTCGATAAGATCGAGCGACGACCACCCGGCCTTGTTGGTGAAGGTCATGTACGCCTCGTCGAGGAGGAGGAGGGTATCACCGAGGGCATCGACCATGCCCTCGATATCTTTTCTTGGATAGAGAACGCCGGTCGGGTTGTTGGGGTTACAGAGAAAGACAGCCCTCGGGCGGATATTGGTTACGAGTTCCTGAACGGGTGCGATGTCGGGAGTAAACATCAGTTCTTCCCGGATGCAGTGCTTCAGCGGGCGCGCCCCGGCGAGCCGGACGGCCGGTTCGTACTCCCCGTAGGTGGGTTCGATGACGAGGACAGTATCGCCGCGGCGGAAATAGGCCCCGGCGGCCAGGCGGATAAGCTCCGTCGTACCAGCGGCTACGAGGATGTTCTCCGGTCTTACCGCCAGCCGAGCGGCCAGCTTACCGGTAAGTTCGGTGCACCTGGAGTCCGGGTATCGCTGCACGGCGGATGCCGCCAGCACTTTATCGAGTCCGGGCGGCGGCATGAACGGGTTGGTGGAAACGCTGAAATCCAGCACATCCTCCTGTTTCAATCCAAGCGCCGCCAGTTCACGGTAGACAAAGCCGCCGTGGGCGACCGCTTTCAAATTCTGGATGACCTGTCTAGGCCGCAAGGGCAAGGTAGATACCTCCTCCGATGCCGCAAAGGACGAGCCAGCATGACGCGGCGAAAGTGAACACGGTCAACGACTGCCGGATAGTGTCCGGGACAAGCTTCTTCTTGCCGTCCCCGAGGATGTAATGGTCGGGTTTCTGGAGTTTCACGTCCAGGGCGCCGGCCATAGCGGACATCGGCCAGCCGGCGTTGGGGCTGGATGTTTTACCGTGGAAGCTCTTCATGACGCGCATCGTGTTGGCGCCGGAGCCTTTCAGGGACGCGGCGATGTACAGCATGAGGGCGGCGAGGCGCGCCGGGATGAAATTGAGGACGTCATCAGCCCGGGCAGCAAACTTGCCCAGGTACTCGTATTTGCCGCGATAGCCGATCATCGAATCCAGCGTGTTGACGGCCCGGTAGAGGAGTGCTCCGGGCAGGCCGAGCAGGAGAAAATAAAAGAGGGGCGCGACGACGCTGTCGCACAGCCCTTCGGCGACGGATTCGACCGCCGAGGAAACGATCAGCGGCTTGGAAAGGCTGGCGGTGTTGCGGCTGACGAGGGCGCGGAGCTCGAAACGCACTTTGTCCAATTCGTCCATTTCCAGGAGCTTCCGTATCTGGGTGGCCGCGTAGCGGAGCCCGCTGATGGTGAAGGTCATCTTGAGAAGCAGGCCGCCGAGTACCGGGAAAGCAAAGATATAGAGAACACTAATCTCATCGATGAGGGTAATTACCAGGAAAAAGACGTAGCAGATGCCGCCGGCGAAGAGACCGGCGCAAAATAATGTCATGAAGATACCGAAAATGAACTGCCCGGTTTTCCCGAATTTCAGCCCGATTTTTTCCAGTCCGGAGATAAGCTTGCCCAGCCAGGCCACGGGATGCAGGGCGTTGGGCGGGTCGCCGAGGGTGAGGTCGATGACCACCGCGACGACGAGCATGGGCAGCCCGTACATCATCTGCATCGTTGCGAAGATCGTCAGGAGGTTCATAGTCCCTCCACCTTCTCCAGCGCGGCGGTAACGGCGGCGGTGACCGCTCTTCCCATGATCTCCCCGAGCACCGTATGGCCGCCGACGCTCGTGCAGACGGGGCCTTCCCCGGAGACGACCAGCACCTGGTCCGTCCCCGTGCCGCTGGCCCGGACATGCGGGCTGTAAACGCTCCGGATGTCTTTGTCATGGAGGGCCATCACCTTGGCCTCGGTGGCCGTTACCATCGAGGCTGCCAGGGCCGCCGTGGTGAGACGGGCGCTGGTGAGGATAACGGTGTTAATGGTACCGACCGGCTCGAAGCGGCCGCTGCGTTCGATGGCGCCGGCGCGGTCGTACCCGATGCGGAGGGCGTTCGTGGCGACGCCGGCGGTTGCCAGAGCGATAACCCATTGTTCGTGGCAGGTCTCCCGTTGCCAGGCGATGTTATCGATGTCAACACCAGTGGCGAGGAGGGTACGGCGGCCGATCGGGACGGCCTCTCCAGCGCAGACGGCGGCGACCTCTTTGAAATACTCCCGCCAGGCCGGCTGGCGGTTGCCCATCGCCTGCTGTACATAGGCGGGCAGGCAGCAGTTGAAGACGATATCAATGGTTTTCAGGCCTTCACGGCCGCTCAATGAACGCCGCGGGGAAGGCAGGCGGACCATCAGGGCATTGGCGGTAAATCCGCCGGCCTGGTGATAGACGATGTCCGCGGTGATGCCCTCGAACTCGAACAGGCATTCCCGGCGCACCGTTTCATGGCAGGCAAGTTGTTTCATCCTGTCTTGCACACCTCCCCGACGAGAACTACGGGCAGACCGTTGCCGGGATGGGTATAGACGCAGTTGGCGGCGCCGTAGACTTCCCGGATGTTATCGTTGGTGATGACCTCGACGGGCGTACCCTCGGCGTAGATGCGGCGGCCGCTGATGAGAATGAGCCGGTTGCAGTACTGGGCGGCCAGGTTGAGGTCATGGACGGCGGCGATGACGGTGAGGTCCTTTTCCCGGCACAGTCCTTTGATGAGGCCGAGAATTTCCACCTGGCGGCCGATGTCCAGGTTGGCGGTCGGTTCATCGAGGAGGATGGAATCCGTCTCCTGGACAAGCACCCGGGCCAGGAGCAGGCTCTGTATCTCACCGCCGGACAACTCGTTTACGTAGCGGTCCGCAAACTTGATTGTCCCGGTCTGCTCCATGGCGAGGCGGCAGAGTTCACGGTCATGTTCGGTTTCTGATTGCAGGAACCCCAGGTGAGGATTGCGGCCCATGAGGACGATCTCGAAGGCGGTAAAGGTGCTCGGCAGGAGCGGTAATTGCGGCACGACGCCCACCCGGCAGGCGAGTTCCTTGCGGGGAATGGTGCGGATATCGCGCCCGTCCACCAGCACCCGGCCGGAACGCGGCTGGATGATATGGCTCAGGGCCTTGATGATGGTGGACTTGCCGGAGCCGTTCGGGCCGATCAGCCCCACGAGGTCGCCCGGTTTTACGGTGAAGGAGAGGTCCTCCAGCACCGGCTGGTGGTTATAACCAAGCGTGACATTTTGCAGTTCCAGTTCTATCAT
>CAZQQL010000128.1:0-7129 GCA_964595455.1 uncultured Dehalococcoidaceae bacterium | reverse complement strand
ATGCTGCACATCGGCATCCTGCCCAACTACCAGTCATGGGCGGGCCTGCTGCGGCGCCTGAAATACATCGTGGTAGACGAGGCGCACATCTACCGGGGCGTGTTCGGGTCACACGTCGGGGGCGTGCTGCGGCGACTGCGGCGGCTCTGCCGAATCTTCGGAGGCGACCCGCAGTTCATCTTCTGTACGGCCACCGTCTCCAATCCGGGTGAACATGCCGAGCAGTTGTGCGGGCTTCCCTGCGAGGTCGTCGACCAGGACCGTTCGCCGCGCGGCTGGAAGGACTTCGTGTTCTGGAACCCGCCGCTCATCGATGAAAAGAAAACCGCCCGCCGCAGCCCGCACTGGGAATCCACCAACCTGTTCACGGAACTCGTCCGGCTGGGTACCCGCACGCTGACCTTTACCCGCACGCGCCGCCTGACCGAGCTTATCTACATTTACACGCGCGACCGGCTCCGCGAAGAGGCGAGCTACGAGCTTTCCAGGCTCATCATGCCGTACCGGGGCGGCTACATGCCGGAGGAACGTCGGAAGATCGAGCGGGAACTCTTCGGCGGGCAACTGCTCGGTGTGGTGGCCACCAATGCGCTGGAACTCGGCATCGACAGCGGCGGACTGGAAGCCACCGTCCTGGACGGGTACCCGGGCAGCATCTCCAGCACGTGGCAGCAGGCCGGGCGCTCGGGAAGGAGCCAGGGGGAATCGCTGAGCTTCCTCGTCGCCTGGGACAATCCGCTCGACCAGTATTTCATGCGGCACCCCTCGGACTTTTTCCAGAAGGGTTTCGAGTACGTTCTCAGCAATCCGGCCAACCCGTACATCCTCAAGGACCACCTGCTCTGCGCCGCCTGGGAAAAGCCGCTCGACGCCGAGGATGAGCAGTATTTCGGAGCGGCATACAGGGAGCAGCGGGCCGTCCTCGTCGAAGAGGGGAAGCTGCGGGAGCGGCGCGGCAAGTGGTACCTTGCCCCGAGCATTTCCTACCCGGCCCAGGCCATCAACATCCGGTCTTCATCCGGCGAGGACTACACCGTGGTAGACGTGGCGACCGGCACGGTCATGGAAACGGTGGAGAGCAGCGTGGCCTTCTTCCTCATCCATCCCGGGGCGATCTACCTGCACCAGGGCGACGCCTTCCTCATCACCCGGCTGGACATTAACAATAAACTGGCGTATGCGGAACCGAGCGGCGCACAGTATTATACCGAGACCAAGGAGATCCACGATCTGCGTGTTATCAAGGAGCGGGCGAACAAGACGGTCAACGGCGTCTCCGTGAGCGTGGGGGACGTCCATGTGACCATCGACGTGGTGGGGTTCAAGAAGTACCGGCAGTACTCCGAGGAACTGCTCGGCGAGGAACCGCTGGACCTGCCCACCATCGAGTTCACGACCGTGGCGTTGTGGTTCGGCATTCCACCGGCGGCCCTGGCCAGGATAGCGGACAAGGGCATGGACTTTCCCGGCGGACTGCATGCCGTGGAACATGCGGCCATCGGTATTTTACCGCTGTTTGCGTTATGCGACCGCAACGACATCGGCGGGCTGTCCACACCGCTGCACCCGGACACGGGCGGAGCGGGAGTATTTATCTACGATGCTTACCCCGGCGGCATCGGCATTGCGGAGAAAGGGTACGAGATCATCACGGAACTCTGGGAAGCGACGCTCAACGTCATCAACGAGTGCCCCTGCGAGAGCGGCTGTCCGAGCTGCGTCCAGAGTCCCAAGTGCGGCAACAACAACAAGCCGCTGGACAAAGAAGCGGCGAAGGTGATACTGGAGGAGATGCTGAGGACAACTCATAACTGAGAGCTCAGATCTTTAAACCACAACCATAAAGGTCAAAGCTGACCCGGGCAACGTCTAAGTGTGTTCTTAAAAAGAGGAATGAATATCTCCCGTTGCGAAACGGGATCCATGCCTGGAATTATCTGGATCCCGGCTTTCGCCGGGACGGACTCGGTTTGGTCATGTCCGGTAAGGCAAGTGGCGTGTGATTTCACTATCCTCTTCGTCATCGCAGTTTTTACCAGCGTCCTTTAGTCTCTCTATGCGTTTTGGAATATGTACGAAAAGGGCATTTACGAGAGCCCACCGATTTACAAATTTCAAGCCTGATGGTATTGGTATCCCATACATACTCCACCAGGGAGGCTTTATTATGCTGTACATGAATGTTTTAACGTGGGACCCGGACAAAAGGGATGCCGTTATCGACAGGGCAAGGAGAATCGGGCTCGATCACGAAGGGATGAAGGTTATCGGTACCTGGGCTGATGTTACTTCAGGAAGATGCTTTCAGTTGTGTGATGTTCCAAGAGATATGGACCCGTTATTGAATGTAAAAGCGAATTTCGCCTGGAACGACATCATGCACATTGAAAGCATCCCGGTCATGGAAGCCAGACAAATGATTGACATGGCGGATAGTCTGAGACAGGTTGCATACGCGCATTAGAGTTTGCATTCAAGCTGAGTATCGCAAGGAGCGAACGTCTATCTGAGTAAGGTAGCTAAAAAGAACACGCTGGATACCGGGTTTCGCTTATCATGGGGAATACGCTCGTTATCTGACTTCCAGAGCAGGGTGCAGCGGGCATCTTACCGCTCAGTCTAGTAAAGCAAGGAATTCGTCCCTGTCCAGTTCGACATCGCGGATTATCTTCCTTAATAATCCTTTGCCGATAGATTCGCCTTGATGTAGAGGGACGACTGTAGAACGTCCGTCGGGGTGTTGCAGGTACAGGTGGCTGCCTTTTTATCTAATAGCCTTGAATCCGGCGTGTGAAAGAGCCTTGACTATCTGCTCTCCCGTTAAGGATGGCAGTCGGGTCATACCGCGATTCTCTGAACGCCGACAAATTCGAGTTCGCTTTCTTCCTCGCCTTCTACTTCAAGGCATAGCTGAACTGCCTCGGTCATCCTGTTCATCAATTCATCCAGCGTCTTCGCCTGGGTATGGCAACCTTTTAGTTGCGGAACGGTGCCGATGAACCAGTCATCTTCATCTTTCTCGATGATAACAGTGAATTCTCTTTTCACCTGTGCCTCCGTGAAGGGACTACTAACCAAAGTTTACGGTACGGTATACTGAATTTCAACCGGACTCAATCGTATTATTTGTTCGGGTAGCCGGCTGGGAACCGTTGTTCCTCTCCAGGAAAGCGACCACCTTCTTCAGATAACTTTTTGGATCGGTGCGGTATGTCCGGCTGTGGGCGGCGCCGGGAACGACGACGATTTCACTCTCCGGATTGCCGGAGGCTTTCAGCAACTGGTAGCTGGCTTCCACCGGTATCTGCCTGTCGCGGTCGCCGATGATATAGAGTATCGGTACCTTGATGTCCCCGACGATGTTGAGCGAGTCAAGGTGCGTCATCCCGAAGAGTTTTTCACCAGCGTACAGCGCGCCATAGGCCAGGATGCCGGCTCCCGGCATGCCGCCGTTGAGGATCCTCTTTGAAATGCCCATCTTGGTCTCGAAGGCGCTGTCCGCGATGATGCCGCGAATGCCGTCAATACCGTTATTATGCGTGTATACGAATGCCGCCAGGGCGGCCACGGAGTTGCCGAACAGGAATATCTCTTCGTTGGGGCTGCTGCGGCGGCGGATGTACTGCACGGCGCCCTCGAAGTCGCGTTCCATGTGGGCGCGGTCCTTGAACGGCGGTATCTCGGAATGGCCGCAGCCGCGCCGGTCGAGCGTCAGTACGTTATACCCCTTTTTCGCGAGGTCGACGCAGAGTTCCAGGAGTCCCATGGACTCATCGGCACGGTGTGCCTTCCCGCCCGGCATGATGATAACGCTGGCCTTGCCGCCGCCGGGAATGTACCAGGCGTGAAGCTCGATGTTGTCCACGGCGCTGGGGAAGGTGACGTACTCATATTTGGCGCCGAAATCTGCCGGCGTCCTCCGGGGTTTGTGCCGGTTGGGGCAGGCGAACCCGAACGCGATCAGTACCGAGGTGAGAACGTACACCGCGATACAGGCCCCGATGACGATGCCGGCAATAACCAGGGTATCAGTCAAAGCTCTGCTTTCTTCCCGTTCCTTGTCTCCAGTATACGCCAGATTTTCATCTATTAGAACCATTCCGGCGGGTAAAATAGTACCCGGTACCGGCCAGGGACGCCGGCTACCGGACTCTCGTGGGCCGTTGTTACCTTAGACTGCCTTCTAGCCGTCAAAACCGCCGGAGACCGGTATGGCATGGCCGGTGATGTAGGACGCATCTTCCGAGCAGAGCCAGATGACCGTTTTGGCCATGTCTTCCGGCGTCGCCACGCGGCCCAGCGGGATGCGGGTGGTCATGTCTCTCTTGGCTTCCGGTGAAGCATCGGTCAGGTACTTGAAGAGAAGGGTATTCTCGGTCGGGCCGGGCATGATGGCATTGACGCGTATCCTGTCCCCGGCGCCTTCCAGCGCGGCCACCCTGGTCAGTGCGTTAAGGGCCGCCTTGCTGGCGGAGTAGGCGCAGAAACCGCGGAGGGGACTCAGCGCGCCGATGGAAGAGGTATTGACGATGGCCCCGCCGGTACCCTGTTTCTTCATCTGGCGCATTTCGTGCTTGAGGCAGAAAAAGACGCCGGTGAGGTTGGTATCGATGGTCTTGTCCCATATCTCCTCGGAGCAGTCCGTGATATCGATGACGGGCAGCCGGACGCCGTCCGGTCCCACGCCGGCGTTGTTGAAAGCGAAATCCAGCCTTCCGTAGGCTTTCACGCAGCCCGCCACGAGCGCTTCCACGGCGGCTTCCTCGCGGACGTCGCACTTGATAAAGGTGGCCTCACCGCCGGCTGCCTTGATGGAAGACACGGTCTCCTCGCCGCCCTTGATGTTACTGCTGGTAACGACGACCACCTTGGCACCTTCTTTGGCGAAGAACAATGCTCCTCCTCTGCCGATGCCGGTAGCGGCGCCGGTGACCAGGGCTACTTTACCTTCGAACTTCTTCGTCATGTTATGTTCCTTTCTGCCTACAATACTTGCTCTCAAGCAGTTTTCATTATGGCGCAAACTAACCTATACTGTAAATAGACAATCAGGAGGACCGATACCATTAACATCTTCAAGAAAGCGCTCCAGCGCACGAGGGAAAGCTGGTTCGGAAAGGCGATGGACCTTTTCGACCGGAACAAGATAGATGACGAGGTCTGGGAGGAACTGGAAGAACTCATGATCGCCGCGGACGTGGGGGTGAGCACTTCACTGAAGCTTATCGAACGCGTTAAAGAGCGAGCTAAAGAAGAAAAACTCGACGGCGAAGGCGTCGGACGCGTCATGCGTGAAGAAATGATCGAGATGCTCACGGCGCCGGCAGTCCAAAAACCCGCCAATCCCGCGCCGCCGAGGGTCGTCCTCGTCGTCGGCGTCAACGGGAGCGGCAAGACCACGTCCATCGCCAAACTTGCGTACCGGCTTAAAAAGGAAGGCAAGAACGTCCTGCTCGCCGCTGCGGACACGTTCCGGGCCGCCGCCATCGACCAGTTGAAGAAACAGGGAGAGCGGGTGGGCGTGGATGTCATCGCGCACCAGCCGGGGGCCGATCCCGGGGCCGTTGTCTACGATGCCCTGGAAGCCGCCCGGAGCCGCGGGACGGACATCTTGCTCATCGATACCGCCGGCCGCCTCCACACCAAGTACAATCTCATGGAAGAACTGAAAAAGGTCCGGCGTGTGGCCGCCAAGCTCGATCCTACCGCCCCGCACGAGGTCGTGCTGGTGCTGGACGCCACTACCGGGCAGAACGGCCTGACCCAGGCGCGGCATTTCACCGAGGCCGTCGGGGTCAACAGCCTCATTCTGGCCAAGCTGGACGGCACCGCCAAGGGCGGCATCGTCCTGGCAATCTGCGATGAAATGAAAGTGCCCATCGAACTTATCGGTATCGGGGAGGGGCTGGATGATATCGTGCCCTTCGACGCCCGTGAGTTCGTTGATGGGCTGTTCACTTAGGTAAGGACAACAATGATAATAGACATAAATCCCGTGGCCTTCGAGATCGGATCGATCTCGGTCTCGTGGTACGGCATCATGGTCGCCCTGGCGGTCATCGTTTTGGTCGGCTGGGCACTGTATTCGGTCAGGAAGGGCGCCCGCCTTACCTACGACGAAGTCATCAACGCGGCGCTGGTGGGCATCCCGTCCGGGATCATCGGCGCGAGGCTGTTCCACGTCCTGGACTACATCGATATTTACATCCATGACCCGGCGCGCATTATTACGAGCTTCGGGGAAGGACTGGCGATTTACGGCGCTGTGCTCGGGGCGGCGCTCGGCATCTTCATCTACAGCCGGGTGACGAAGAAGAGCTTCGGTTACCTGGCGGACATGATCGCGCCCGGCATCATCCTGGCGCAGGCGATCGGGCGGGTAGGCTGTACGCTGCGCGGCTGCTGCTACGGCATCGAGACGGACTTCTGCCTGGGTACGACCTGGACGTGGGGGAACTCATTGACCGGGCCGGTGCATCCCACGCAGATCTACGAGATATTCTTTAACCTGCTGGTCTTCGGCGGGCTGCTGCTGCTCCGCAAGCGGCTCAAGCCGGACGGCTCGCTGTTCCTGGTGTACCTGGCGGTTTATTCTCTCTGGCGGGTCGGCATCGACTTCATCCGCGAAGGCCGGGAACTGCTCTTCGGGCTGCATGAAGCGCAACTACTGGGCATTGTGGTGGCGGCCATCGCCATCTCGATGCTGATCTGGAAAACCCGCTGGGTCAGCAAGAGCGAGCGAGAAGAGGAAACTATGCAGGAAACAGCCATGAGCGGGCCGGAAGACCCGCAAATCCGGGCCAAATAGGAACCTGCAATCTGATATTTAGTGGCGGGCCGAGCGTACGCGAGGTCCGCCTTTTTTGTCCTGCGGGTTGCACGGCAGGTTTTTCCAGGGTTATAGTCAACATAGTCCTGTTCCGTTCACCGTGGTGCACGTTTTTTCCGGGGCAGGTCCATGAATCTTACAGCGGAGGCGGAAATGGATTTCAAAGAACTGCTCGAGCAGCTTGAAGCCAAGAAGAGGGCAGCCCTCGGCCAGGGCGGGCCGGAGAAAATCCGAAGACAGCATGAGCGCGGCAGGCTGACGGCGCGGGAAAGAATAGACAAGCTGCTGGATGCCGGTTCT
>CAZQQL010000127.1:0-7140 GCA_964595455.1 uncultured Dehalococcoidaceae bacterium | reverse complement strand
GCGTCCTGCTGGCGCTTGAATTCTTCCTGCTCCGGGCTCCCGACGTCGCGATTGCTGAGGCAGCTATCGGCGCCGCGGTGACCACTGCGATATTCATCATCGTTATCAGGGCCACGAGGAGAGTGGAATAGCCGTGAGGACCGTCATCGCCTGGCTTTCTCTCGTGCTGTTCGTTGGACTGCTGGTGACGGGCGTCATGTTCCTGCACCCTTTCGGGGAACCCGAAGCTCCCGTGATGGACGATTACATGATAGCCAATTCCCAGGCGGAGACCGGCAGCAATAATGTCGTTACAGCCATATTGTTCGATTACCGTGGTTTCGATACGCTCGGCGAAGCAACCGTCCTGTTCGCCGCCGTCGCCGGCGTGCTGCTGGCTCTGAGATCGGCCGGCAAGAAGAAAGATACCGACTGATGTCCAAGATAGTTCGCAGTGTTGCTATTCCGCTCGTCCTTTTCGGGCTCATTTTCGGTTTGTATATCATCATGCACGGCCACCTGACGCCGGGGGGCGGGTTCCAGGGGGGCGCCGTTATCGCCTCTGTAACCGTCCTTCTCATCGTTGCTTTCGGGTCCGGCAAGGTCAAGAAATTCCTGCGTGAAAAGCACCTTTCCCTGCTGGAAAGCGGCGGCGCCCTGCTCTTCATCGGGCTGGCCTTCGCTGGCATCGGCACCGCATTTTTTTACAATTTCCTGACCGGTTCGTCTCTCTTCGGTAACATCCCGCCGTCCGGTCCTAATCCCGGAGACGTCTGGTCCGCCGGCGTCATGCCTCTCATGAACTTCGGGGTCGGGTTCAAGGTGATGGCCGGGCTGTCATCGGTAGCGCTGGCAATGGCGCTGTTCGCCGGTGACGAGGAGAAGGAGGAATAATGCAGTCGATAATCGATTCTTTTCCCTTCGTGGTCGTTGCCCTGCTGTTCGGTATCGGGTTATACGTGCTGCTGTTCAAGAGGAACCTGATAAAGATAGTCATGGGCGTTACCATCATCGGCTCTGCAGTCAACCTTTTTCTCGTGACGCTTGGTTACCGGCAGGACGGCGTCGCACCGATATTTACCCTCTCTCCGGAGGGCACCATGGTGCTGCCGGTGGTGCAGGCGCTGACCCTGACCAACATCGTCATCGGTGTGTCCGTGGTCGCGCTCATGCTGACGATAATCATGCGCCTGTATAAAAGGACCGGTTCCATAGACTCGAAATCGAGGATGCTGAAAGGTTAGCGGCTTGGACCAGCTTATCCAGCACGCTCCTGTGCTCATCATCGCGCTGCCCTTGCTGGCAGCGTTTATCACGCCGGTGCTCGGCCGGATCGGCGCCCACTGGCGCGATGCCGTCAACGGCACCCTGTTTGCCTGTGTCGTATTCCTCGTCATTACTCTCGCTATCGATGTCTACACCGGCGGCATGCGGATATACACGCTCGGCGCGTCCTCACCCGAAAACACGATCCCTCCGGATGCAACGATACCGGTGCGCATCCTCCTGCAGGTAGACGGCATGTCCGTTTTCATGGCTATCACCGTCACGCTGGTCACGCTGGCAGCCTTCGTGTACTCGTACCAGTTCATGAAAGAACGGACCGGGCAGGACGGGTATTATTCGCTCCTCATGCTGGTATATGTCGGCATGACGGGTCTTGTCATGACGGGCGATATGTTCAACCTGTTCGTCTTCTTCGAGATACTCTCCATCGCGGGCGCCGGTCTGGTGGCCTACCGCGCCTCGCGGGTCGACGCCCTGGAAGGCAGCTTCAAGTACATCATCATCTCGACGGTCAGCGGCCTCATGGTGCTCTTCTCCATCGGCCTCCTCTATGCGCAATACAATCTCCTCAGCATCGCCGCCCTGGCGCAGGCCATCCAGTACACCAACGTCGACATGGTGGCGCTAGCCCTGCTCGCCGTCGCTTTCGCCCTGAAGCTGGCGGCGGTGCCGTTGCACATGTGGGCCCCGGATACCTACTCGGTGGCCCCGGCCGGCATCACGCCCATGATTTACACATCCAGCGCCGCCAGCATGTACGCTCTCTATCGGGTAACGTTCAGCCTGTACGGTCAGAGCTTGAACACCAGCGCCATCGGCTGGCTGGTTATTATCCTCGGGGTGCTGAGCATGCTCATCGGCGTTGTCATGGCCATCCGCCAGACGGATATCAAGCGACTCATGGCGTATCACGCGATTTCCCAGAGCGGCTATATGCTGCTCGGTCTCGGCGTCGGCATCGCCGTCCTGGCCGATCCGCTGGCGCTCGCTTCCTACGGGCGTGACGCTATGAACGGTGGCCTGTTCCATCTTGTCAACAATGCCCTGTACAAGGGCATGCTCTTCCTGACCGCCGAAGCTATCTTTTTCCGCATCGGCACGCGCGACCTTAACAAGATGGGAGGCCTGGGGCACAATATGAAATGGACGACCGGTTTCTTCATCATCGGCGCGTTGGCCATCGCCGGCATCCCGCCCCTGAACGGCTTTGCGTCCAAGCTGCTTATCTATCAATCGGTGTTCCAGTTCAACCCGCTGCTGTCCATCGTCGCCATGTTCGTCTCGCTGCTGACGCTGGCGTCCTTCGCCAAGGTTTTCTGCTCAGCTTTTACCGGTCCACGGCTTGAGGCGTGGAAGGATACGAAGGAAGTACCCGCCTCGCTGCTCGCCGGCATGGGCGTGATGGCGGCATGTATCATCCTCATCAGTATATTCCCCGGCCTGGTGGTCGATACCATCGTGGCCCCGGCCACCGATGCCCTGCTTGACCAGGCCGGTTATATCAACGGCGTCATGGGAGCGACGCCGTGAACACGGAACAAGGAGAAAAGGAATAGTGCCGTTCATCACCTACGCACACGGCGCCTGGAACCCGCTGCTCTGGCTAGCAGTCCTGGCAGTGCTGGTCGTGCTTGTCCTTATCCTTCGGAGCCGCGGACCCAAACACTTTCGGCGGCAGAAATCACGCGGCGATGCGTTCATCTCCGGGAATGCCACCGAGTCCGCCGAACAGATCCATGTTCCGGCCCATAATATCTACTGGGGCTTCTTTGAAGCCCTGAAGGGGTTTTTCACGGCTGTGACCCGGCCTCACACCGGCATCGTGAACGACTATGTCCTCTGGCTGGTCGGTATTGCCGGGCTGGTGATACTGCTCGTGCTGCTGGCAGGGTAACGTGATGCAACAGGTAACCATATGAATATCAAGGCATTCAACCGGGCGCTGTGGGTCTACCACGTAAACACGGGGTCCTGCAACGGCTGCGATATCGAGATACTGACGCTGCTGACGCCGCGCTATGATGTCGAACGCTTCGGCATCAGGCTTGTCGGCACACCACGTCACGCGGACGTCCTGCTCGTCACCGGCGCGGTCGCCCGCACCATGGAAGATGCCGTGCGACGTGTCTATGCCCAGGCTCCCGACCCCAAGGTTGTCATGGCCGTCGGTAATTGCGGCATTGAGGGCGATGTCTTTCACGAGGGGTACAGCCTCGTAGGTCCCATCGACCAGATATTGCCCGTGGATGTGTATGTCCCCGGCTGCCCGCCACGCCCGGAAGCCATCATCGACGGTGTTGTGAAAGCCTGGGCAAAACTGGAAGGCACCGCCGGAAAGGGGACGCGATGACCAGCCGCCTGACACCGCAACAGATTATCGAGAGCTTCCGCAACGCTCTCGGCGAACAGTTCGTTGAAGGTAACGTCTACGGGCGTGAAACAGGGCTTGAGAAACATGCTTTCCGCAGCCTATGGATAAGCATACGCCGGGAAGCCCTCACCGACGCCGTGCGGCACATCATGACGCTGGAGCCGTACCCGCACCTTGCCATGATTACGGGCAGCGACCGCGGCGATGATATTGAAGTCTTGTATCACTTCACCATCTATTTCGGGGGGACTCTCGAGGAACTGAATCTCGCCCTGCGCATCGGGCTTCCCAAGAACGACCTGGTTGTCCCGACGGTGACCGGGTTCATCCCGGGCGCGTTGTGGACGGAACGGGAACTCCAGGAGTTTTTCGGTGTGACCGTATCCAGTATCCCGGACGACCGCCGGCTCCTGCTCGAGGGAGTCGTGCCCGAAGGCGTTCATCCCTGGCGAAAGGATGATGTCGAGTTGAACAAATACCTCCGCGTCCTGCCCGGTCGCAAGCCGGCTGCCGCGGACAGAGAAAACGATGAGCGCTGAAGACAAGGCAACCTATACCATCCCGATAGGACCGATTCATCCGGCGCTGAAGGAACCCATCGAACTCGATCTTGAAATCGATGGCGAAGAAGTGGTCGGCGTGGACGTGAAAGTCTCGCAGGTACACCGCAGCATCGAGTGGCTCGGCATGAACCGTAACAACATCATCCAGACGATATACCTGGCCGAGCGTATCTGCGGTATCTGCAATATCTGTCACCCGATGTGTCTCGTCATGGGTGTCGAGCAGGCCGCAGGCATCGTCCCGCCGGAACGGGCCGACTATATCCGCACTATTGCCGCCGAGATGGAACGCCTTCATTCTCACCTGCTCTGGGCCGGCGTGGCCGCTCATGAAATCGGTTTCGACACCGTGTTCAATCTGACCTGGCGGGCGCGTGAGGAAATCATGGATACCATCGAATTCGTCTTCGGTAATCGTGTCACCAAGGCCATCATACAGGTTGGTGGCGTGCGGCGGGACATCTCTGAAGAGCACCTGCAGCGCCTGCGCCGGATGCTCGACTACTACAAGGGCGTCTTCGAGCACCTGCGACGCGTCTTTCTTGAAGACGAGACCGTCAGGATGCGCTGTCGTAACGTCGGTATACTGGGAAAACAGGATGCCCTGCAACTGCTGTCCGTCGGGCCGGTGGCGCGTGCCAGCGGCGTTCCCAAGGACGTGCGGCAGGACCAGCCGTATGCCGCCTACGCCGATATCGGAGTCAAAGCCATGATGCCTAACGCTGTGACCGGCACCGTTATCGGCGATGTGTACGACCGCATCATCGTCCGCCTGATGGAAGTCGCCCAATCAATCGACGTCATCGAAAAATGCATAGCCCGCCTGCCTGCCGGACCCATCCAGGCCGAAACGAAAATGCCGCGCCTGTTGAAGCAACTCGTGGATGCGGAAGGTGAAGGCATCGGCCGTGTCGAAGCTCCCCGCGGCGAAGACATCCACTACGTCCGTCTGGAAGCCGGCATGACGCCGCTGGCCGCCTGGCATGTCCGCGCACCGACGTACACGAACCTGATAGCCGTCCCGACGATGCTGAAAGGCATGCAAATCGCCGATGTTCCCATCACCTTTGCCTCCATCGACCCCTGCATGTCCTGCACCAACCGCATGACGGTCACCGACCGTGCCGCCGGAAAGACTTCGGTAATGACTTATGATGAGATGCACCGCCTCTCCGTTGAAAAGACGAGGAGGCTGCAGGGATGCTGATAACGCTCGACAACCTCGCCCTGCAGGCGTTGGCTGTCATCGGCGCTGGCATCCTGGTGGTGGTGCTCGGCACACTGTTCAGCCTGCTGCTGCGCGGCGTTGACCGGCGTCTTTCCGCCCGTATGCAGGGACGCTACGGCCCGCCGCTCGTCCAGCCGTTCCGTGATGTCCGTAAACTCCTGATGAAGGAAAGCATCGTGCCGGACGGAGCCATCGGCTGGCTGTTCAACATTACTCCGCTGCTCGCTGCGGTGACCGTAGCGGTGATGCTGGTGTACCTGCCGCTCTTCGGACAGCCTCCGCTGCTGACCGCCTACAGCGACGTCATCCTCGTCCTGTACCTCCTGATCGTGCCTTCATTGATGCTTGTAGCGGGCGGTTTCGCCTCCGGTTCCCCCTACGCTACCGTAGGCGCCCAGCGTGAGATGATAATCATGATGAGCTACGAACTACCGCTGGCCGTGGTCGTGCTGTCCATCGTCTGGGTGGTCAACGGCAGCGGTGCCGCCGAGCCGTTCCTGCTCAGCACCCTGGCCGCCAATCCATTCTGGGAGATGGTAGGGCCGCTCGGCATCGTCGGGGGCATCGTCATGCTGGGGGTTCTGGCAGTGGTCAGCCTCGGCGAATCAGCCAAGGTGCCTTTCGACATCGCTGAAGCCGAGACGGAAATCGCCGGCGGTATGCTCGTCGAGTATTCCGGGCGAAACCTGCTGCTCTTTTACCTTGCCGATATGGTCAAGAGCTTTGTCATGGCGTCGCTGGTGGTCGCCCTGTTCATCCCGTGGGACCTGTCGCCGCTCATCGGTGTAGATGCAGCGGTGCCGGCCGGCATCATTGACGGTGTGTTTTTCCTCGTCAAGGTCTTCGCCGTCATTTTTTTCAGCATGACGCTGGTACGCACCGCCATGGCGCGTTTCACCATCACCCGCGCCAGTTCGGTTTACGTCGTGGTGATGACGGCGGCAGCGCTCTTCGGCATGCTGCTGCTGTGGATAGATACACTGCTCTAGGAATTATTATGTGGGAAGTTACGCGAACCATCATCAAGCAGCTGTTCCGGAAGCCGGCCACCAACCTGTTCCCCGCCGGACGGGCGCCGGCGTCTACCCTTGGTTTGCTTGAGAAAGTGAGCAGGAATGAAGCGATGCTCACTCCGCCGGTCGCCACTCCTCCTGATTTCCGGGGGAAGATTGCCTACGACCGCACCAACTGCACAGGCTGCAGCCAGTGCGTCAATATCTGCCCGACCAGGGCCATTGAGTACCTGCCGGAAGAGAAGAAGGTCAGGGTTTACATCTCACGCTGCTGCTTCTGCGCCCAGTGCGTGGATGTCTGCCCGGTACATACCCTGGCTATGACGGAGGAATTCTGCCTGGCCGCCTACGACAAGTACGATGCTAGCCTGGTCATCACCGATAGCGGGGAATTACCGGGCTCCATCAAGCGGAAAGCCAAACCGGCACCGGAAGAAAAGCCAGCAGTCTGACCTATTCCAGGGGTTCTATCTCGTCGATACGCCCTTCGAGCAATAGTTCCGTTACCTGTTCGGCCGCCTGTCGTACCATTGTTGTAAGTTCCTGCCCGCGCACTTTTTCCGATGGTTGAATACCGATAAGGACGACCCGCCCGCAGAGCGTCTTCACATAGTCGATAAATGCCGTCAATGGCATACCATGGGTAGAAAACGAGATCGGAAGAGCACACGTCTGAACTCCAGTCACCGCTCATTATCT